>NZ_RWIL01000055.1:0-72171 GCF_009764635.1 Pseudomonas sp. PB103
GATCTTGTTTTTAAAAGACAGATCAAAAGATCGCAGCCTGCGGCAGCTCCTACAGGTTATGGGGTCAGACTTGCACTTTGGGTAGTTGCCAGCCGAAATGCACCGAGAGCAAGCGCAAGGCCAGACACGCCGCCCCCGCCAGCAAAGCCGCCGCTACCGGCGATACACCCAGCCTGCGGCCGATGATCAACACCGCCGCGCCGACAAACGCCGAACTCGCGTATAAGTCCGCCTGCAGCACAACCGGTATACGCGCCAGCACAATGTCGCGAATCACCCCGCCACCGACGCCAGTGACCGTGCCCATCAACATCGCCACAAACGGCGTAATTCCGAAGTTCAGTGCCTTCTGCGCCCCCGCCACGGCAAACAGCGCAAGCCCCGCCGCATCCAGCACAATCAACGTCGAACCGGACCAGCTCAGCACCTGTTCATGAAAGACGAAAGCCAGCCCGCCCATGAAAAACGCCAGGGCCGGATAGCGCCAATCCGCCACCGCATTGGGCGGCGTGGCGCCGATCAACAGGTCACGAGTCACCCCGCCGCCGAGGGCGACGATGAACGCAATCACCATCACCCCGAGCAGGTCGAGCTGACTGCGCATCGCCGCAATCGCACCCTCCACGGCAAACACTGCCGTGCCGGCCAGATCGGCCACCAGCACAATCCGCTCAACCCGGGACTTACGCCCCGCCGGCGCTATTGCGTGACGCAACGCGTGGTGGTGATGTGGCGAGTGACTTGCCCGTCGACATACATATCGCCGGCGACCTCAGTGTTTTCCAGCACCTGACACGTGCGTTCCGGCGGTGGTGGAGGCGCTACGGGTGGAGGCGGTGGCGGACTGGCACAACCTGCCAACAACACAGCAAAAAAAGCCAACGGCAACACGCGTTTCCCAAGATTGTTCATAGGACGACCCGCGAGAAATGAGAGACAAACTCCCGCAACCAAACCGACCACGGGAGACCTGACCACTCATTCTTTATAGCCGAGGTGGCTGCAAGCGCCAGAAAACCCGGTGGATTGCGGGGAAGTGGCTGTCGATTTTGGGGTGGAGGGACGGAATTCGTTTGGCCGTAGAGCCGCCATTGCCAGCAGGCTGGCTCCTACAGTTGGATGGGGTGTATCAGTTAGAGATGGGGCGGCCAGAGGGCCGCCATCGCTGGCGAGCCAGCTCCCACAGAACAGCAGAAGCAGAAGATCGCAGCCTTTGGCAGCTCCTACATGGGTTCGGGGTTTCGGGAGGAGCGCAGGGAATTGCTTTCGAGCTCATAACGCAGCTCTTCAATTAAAGCTTCGACAGACTCAGGTGTACGCAAGCCATTGAGTTTCAACCCGCTGATCACCAGATCCACCTGCCCTGACACCGGATGATAAAGCTTCACCGTCAGCGAATGATCACCATCCACCAGACACTCACACGCCAGCGGCGAAAAACTCTGCTCAAGCTGAGCGCGCAACTGCGCAAGATTCATCATTGAGGTTGTTCCTTTAGCTGCTTCGAAGGGACACGATCACGCAAAAAAAGACACGCACCGTACCCCACCAGACTAAGAACCACCCGCCCCCATCAGAACCTCAATTTGCACCGGATCAACTAGTGCATTTGCACCCTAGCGCTGCCCCCGCCACTCGCCGGAAAACAGCCCACGCTCCCGAGCCCAGACAATCGCCTCGCTGCGGCTGTGCACATCGAGCTTGGAATACACCGTCGCCACATGATTACGCACCGTGTTCGGCGCCAGTTTCAGCCGCGCGGCGATCTCCTTGTCCGCCAGCCCCTCACAGATAAGCCCCAGCACATCACGCTCACGCGCCGTCAGATCGGTGAACGACACACTCGGCAGTTGCGGCGAATTGACCTTCTTCACATTGGCCAGTTTTTCGATCAACGTGCGGCTGAACCATGAGGCATCTTTCATCACCTCTTCAATGGCTGCCACCAGCTCAAGCTCGGTGCGCTTGCGCTCGGTGATGTCCATCAGCACCAGCAAATAGCACGGCACATCATGAATATTCACCGTGTCGGCCGATAGCGCGCACTCCAGCAAGTCGGCGTCTTTGGTGCGCACCCGCACATCCACCCGATCCACCCGGCCGTTTTTCTCAAGCGCCGCGAGCAAACGCGTGCGTGCCCCGTTGTCATCGATAAAACCAATCTTCGTCACGGTCTTACCGAGTACATCGTCGCTGTCAAATGTCAGCGTATCGAGAAACGCCTGATTGACGTCGAGCACCCGTTGTTCATCCGCCGTGCAGATCAGGATCGGTACCGGCGTCAGGCGAAACGCCTTGGCAAACCGCTCCTCACTCTGACGCAGCGCCACTTCGGCCTTGTGCCGCAGTTCCATGTCGACAAAGGAAAACAGCATGCAGTCTTCATCGTTGAGCAGCAGCGGTTGCCCGGCGACGATCACCTGTTTGCTGCTGCCATCGGGCAAGCGCAATTCAGCCTGCATTTGCGGAATGGTCTCGACATCGCGCAGGCGCTGAATGGCCAGATCGCGCTTCTCTGCCTGCTCGTAGATATCGATTTCATAAGCCGACGTGCCGATCACCTGCTCGCGGGTATAACCGGTCATCTCCAGAAATCCGGGATTGACCTTGATGTAACGCAAATCGCTGATACGGCAAATCACCGCCGGCGCCGGGTTGGCATTGAAGGTCTTCTCGAAGCGCTGCTCGGCGTTGGCCCAATCGGTGACGTCGCTCATGATCAGCACCAGCGACTCGGGCTGACCTTCGCGATCCGTGAGGATCATGCTGCGCACGCTGTGTACCCAGACGCGTTCCGGATCATCCGCCGCATTCACTTCGATCAGCACATCATTGAACGCCTCGCAGCGGGCCACGCGGCTGATCGGATAATTCTCGGGCGCCAGCGTGTGGTTGTTGCGATAACGCAGGTTGAAACGCTGCGCGTATTCGGTGGCATTGTGGCCCAGCTCACCGATCCGGCTGACGCCATGCATGGCCAGCGCGGCCTCGTTGGCCCAGAGGATGCTTTGATCCCGCTCCAGCAGAATCACCCCGTCGGACAACCCGGCGATGATCTGCTGCAACTGGCGGCGATTGGTTTCGGTGGTCAGGACTTCCTGGCTCATTGGATCTCCACAAGTGATGCGCCATGTGAAGAGTACGACCGCAGCCAATCGCGATCGTGCACCTCTATTCACACACAACACATCCCCCTGTAGGAGCTGCCGAAGGCTGCGATCTTTTGATGTTGTTTTTAAAAGACAAGATCAAAAGATCGCAGCCTTCGGCAGCTCCTACAGGGGTTGAGGATTGCCGTTGAGTTCGCGGAGGGTGTCGAGGAAGAGTTTCAGGACTGGGGAGGCATCATCCGCGCGGTACGTCGCGTACAGCGGCACATCCGGCAATGCCGGGGTCAGCCGTCGAAACACCAGCCCCGCCGGCGCCAACTGTTCAATCGAGGCCGGCAACAGCGCCACGCCGAACCCGGCGCGGACCAGGCTCAGCAGCGTCTGCACCTCAATCACCTGCTGCCGTATCTGCGGGGTAAACCCCGCCTGAATGCAGCACTGATAGAGAAAATTAGCGAACCGCGACTGCTTCAACTCCAGCGCCACAAACGGCTCCTGCGCCAGATCCGCCGGGGCCAGCACCTCGCGCTGCGCCAACGGATGATCCGCCGGCATCACCACGTGAATCGGCTCATAAATCAGCAGTTCATTGCGCAACAACGGATCGTCATAACCCACGCGAAACACGCAGGCATCAATGCGCTTCTCCTTCAACGCCTTGACCTGCGCCGCCGGGGTCATTTCGTGCAAGCGCCAGTTGACCTGCGGGTAACGCTCGCGAAACAGGTGCAAAGCCTTGGGCAACACGCCGACCATCACCGAACTGATCATGCCGATTTCCAGTTCGCCGAGCTGACCGCGCCCGGTTTGCCGGGTCAAATCCAGCGCCCGGTCGAGCTGTTCGAACACCAGCGGCGCTTGCTCCTTGAGCATCTGCCCCGCCGCCGTCAGTTCGACCCGATGATGGCTGCGCTCGAACAGCGGCGTGCCCAGTTCCTCCTCCAGCAAACGAATCTGCTGGCTCAGCGGCGGCTGGCAGATGTGCAGGCGTTCGGCGGCGCGACCGAAGTGCAACTCATCGGCCAACGCCATGAAGTACCGCAGCAGGCGCAAATCCATGGCGAATTATCCCAGGCTCAGTGGCGTCGAACGCTGACGGACGCCGGTCAGCGCGAACAACGCATTGGCGATGGCCGGCACCACCGAAGGGCTGCCCAACTCGCCGACGCCACCGGGTTTGCTCGGCTCACCGTCGAGCACGAGGATGTCGGTGGCCGGCATGTCGGACATGCGCGTGACGCGATAGTCGTGGAAATTGCTCTGCACCACCCGGCCCTGTTTGATGTCGAGCCGGTCGAACAGCGCGTGGCCCAGGCCCCACATCAACCCGCCGTAGATCTGTTCTTCGACACCGCCCGGCGACACCGCCAAACCGCAATCGACCACGCAGGTGAGCTTCTCGATTTTCGGCTTGCCGTCGACCATCGCCACCCGCGCAACCACCGCAATAAAACTCGTGTAACCCTGATTGGTCGCAATCCCCAGCGCGGTTCCCGGTGGCAACGGCTGGCCCCAACCGGCACGCTCGGCGGCTTGCTTGAGCACCGCCACATGACGGGGTCTTTCCTGCATGTTGGCGAGACGAAACCGCAGCGGATCAGTACCCGCCGCATGCGCCAGTTCATCCATGAAGCTTTCCACGGCAAACACGTTGGGGATGAAGCTCACCGAACGATACCAGCCGCTCGGCACCTCGCTTTCGTGCTTGACCCAGTTCAGTTCCAGATGCGGCGGACGGTAGGCGAAGTCCCACGCGGTGATCGCTTCGGTGGTGCTGTAATCCATCTTGTCCGGGCGTTCGAAGTAACCCGGTTCCCACTGTTCCGGTGAGGCGGGCGACACCGCGTGCAGTTGCAGCGCGCTGAGTTTGCCTTGGGCATCGAGCGCGCCTTTGACCCGATGCAAGGTTGCCGGATGATTGAACAGCGCGTGCATTTCATCTTCGCGGCTGTTGAGCAGTTTCACCGGCACAGCAGTTTTCTGCGCCAGATACGCGACTTCAAACAACCAGTATTTGGCCTCCCGCGCACCGAAGCTGCCGCCCGAGACCAGCTCATGAATGGTCACGTTGGCCTTGTCGATTCCGCACACGGTTTGCGCCGCTTCCAGCGCCGAGGACGGCACCTGCACGCCGCCCCAATAGGTGATCGCCTTGTCCTTGACTTGTGCGGTGATGCAGATCGGTTCCAGCGGATTTTGCACCTTGTAGGGCATGGTGTAATCCGCTTCGATCAGCTTCGCCGCACCCGCCCATTGCCCGGCGACATCACCTTGGGTCATGGCTTTGACGGTTTGTGTTTTTGGATCGCCGATGGCTTGGGCCTGCGCGCTGGACAACTGTTCGCTGTCGAACCCGGCCAGCGCTGAATCGCTCCACTTGATCTCCAGCACTTTGCGGCCCTGCTGCGCAGCCCAGAACGTATCCCCCAACACCGCGACGCCTTCCAGATTGCCGCCGAGCACATCAGGACGCCCCGGAATGGCCAGTACCTTGCGCACACCTGGCACTTTCAATGCAGCCGCTGAATCGACGCTGAGCACTTTCGAGCCGACCACGGGCGCGCGCTGAATCACCGCCACCAGCATGTCCGGCAATTGCACGTCGATGCTGTACTTGAAACGCCCGCACACCTTGGCTGCCGCATCGCGCTTGTGGCGCAATTTGCCGATGTATTTGAACTGCGTAGGGTCTTTCAGCGTGACCTTTGCCGGGGCCGGCAGATGCGCGGCCACGCCGACCAGTTCGCCGTAACCGAGGCTGCGTTTGCTCGCCGCGTGCATCACTCGACCTTCCTCGGTGGTGCAACTGTCGGGGCTGACTTTCCACTGTTTCGCGGCAGCGGTGATCAACAGCGCCCGCGCCGTGGCACCGGCCATGCGCAAGCGATCGTATTCCAGAGAAACGCTGGTGCTGCCGCCGGTCGAGAAGACTTTCCAGACCGGATGAATGTAGGTTTCGAAGAACGGGTCTTCCGGGGTGATGACCTGCACGGTCATCGGGTTGACGTCCAGCTCTTCCGCCACACACGCGGCCAATGCCGTTTGCGTGCCGGTGCCGGAATCGTGCTTGTGTACCACCAGTTTCACCGTGCCGTCGGGAAAGATGCGCACCCAGGCATTCGGTTCGAACTCGTTGGCCGGCGCCATGGCTTTCGGATCCGTGGCCGCCATGCCGCCCGGCAGGTACAGGGCAATCGCCAGGCCGGAAGCAACAGTCGCCGCTTGCTTGAGAAAAACCCGCCGCGGCAGTTCAATGCGGGTGTCGTCGATGAGGCTCATCACGCCTCCTTCGGCGCGTTCGCCGCACGTTTGATCGCTTTGTTGATACGTCCGTAAGTGCCGCAGCGGCAGATATTTCCGGACATGGCATTGCGGATCGAATCGTCGGTGACGGCCGCACCGGTGTTGAGCAATGCGGCGGCGGACATGATCTGCCCGGATTGACAGTAGCCGCATTGCGGCACATCTTCGGCGACCCAGGCCAGTTGCAGCGGATGGCTTTCCGTTGGTGACAAGCCTTCGATGGTGGTGATGCTGTGGCCCGCGACGGCGGCCGCCGGCAATTGGCAGGAACGCACCGCGACGCCGTCCAGGTGCACGGTGCAGGCACCGCACAGGCCCATGCCGCAGCCGAACTTGGTGCCGCTGAGTTTCAGTTGATCACGCAAGACCCATAACAAGGGCATGGAGGAGGACGCTTCATCCAGCTCGCGTCGTTCGCCGTTAACCGTGAATGCAATCATTGTCAGGCTCCAAAAGAGCGGCCCGTCTTTGTGCGGGCCTGGTCACCGATTATTGGAACCCTGAGCCACACGCGGCCAGCGACGATTTCTGCCAACCGCTGTAAGCAGGACTAACAACATGTACAAGCGATACCCGTCGGTGCAGTCCATGAGCGCGTTTATCCACGCGGCGCGCAGCGGCAGTTTCTCCAGCGCTGCGCGCAAACTTGATCTGACCCACAGCGCGATCAGTCAGCAGATCCGCGCGCTGGAAGATTTCATCGGCCAGCCGTTGTTCGTGCGTGAGGGCGGCGGCAGCAATCTGACCGATGCCGGGCAGTTGTTTGCCAGTGTCTTGTCGGATGGTCTGGCGCAGATTGACCGGGCAATCTCGTCGGTGAAAAACCGTAGCGTGGCGCAGCGTTTGACCCTCGATGTCGACAGCGAACTGGCGCAGAGCTGGCTCAATCCGCGCCTGCCGCAGTTGCTTGATGGTCTGCCGGATCATGAGGTGACGCTGCTGTCGATGCCGCGCAGTGATCGCAGTACGTTTGAGCGAGTCGATCTGGCGCTGCGTTATGGCTATGGCGATTGGGATGACTGCGAAATGACGCAAATTTGTGGCGATCGGGTGCTGGCGGTGGCTTCGCCGGCATTGCTGGAGCGCTATGGTTTGCAGGCGCCGTTGAGCCCGGCGCAGATTCTTCAGTTGCCGTTGTTGGGCTATACGCGAAGGTCGTGGATTCCGTGGCTGGATGCGGCTGGGATGACGCCGACCGAGCCGCCGGCACGGGTGATTTTTGATAATGCGGCGAATTTGATTGCGGCTGCCGAGGCTGGCGTTGGCGCGGGGCTGGTGCGTGGATTATTGGCGGCTGATGCATTGCGCAGTGGGCGGTTGGTGGCGTTGAACGAGGCGCAGATTGCCGCGCATTACAACCTTTACGCCGTGTGGCCGCATGGACAGGCGGAGCGTGTGGCGCCGGTGGTTGAAGCGATCAAACAGTTGGCCCTGCGGACACAATCCTGACGACAGCGCTGGCACTACCATTGAAGATCAAAGATCGCAGCCTTCGGCAGCTCCTACATTGAACGGTGTAGGAGCTGCCGAAGGCTGCGATCTTTTGATCTTGATGCAGCCCATATCGAACGCATATCACCACCCCGCCCAATTAATATTGTACGAACCCCTCCCCCCTTTCCAATACTCGCCCTCAGCAGCCACCCACCCGGGCCGGATGCGAACAGGCGAGGGAATGCGCGAGTCTTGCGCATAGCAACGGCCGATTGCCCGGGACGTGGATGCCGAGAGCCGCAAGGCTCCCTTCCCCGCTATCAGGAGATCGACTGCAATGATCATCGATATCAGCTGCTATCCCACGGATCTCGTGGACCTCGCCTGGAGGCATGACGGTGACCCGTTCACCGGCGAGCGTCTGCTGGAGATGATGGATGGCCCGTACATGGTCAACGGCAAGCCTCGCCGCATTGACAAAGCCTTCATCCAGCCGCCGCAAGGCAACACGATTTATACCTGGACCGACGGCGATCTGACCGGCCGCGAATCCATCGACGCCTACATGGCCTACACCCTGAAAATGGTCCAGACCTACCCGGATCGTTTCATCGGCTGCTTCGTCTACAACCCGCGCTGCGGCGTGGAAAACGGCGTCGAAGCGATCGAGCGCTACGTCAAGGAACACGGTTTCGGCATGGTGCAGATGCAGGCCAACATGCACGCCTATCGTCCTGACCGTGCACTCGACTGGGTGCGCCCGTGCTTCGAGAAATGCGCCGAACTGGGCATCCCGGTCAAGCTGCACACCGGCGACGGGCCTTACAGCATCCCGTCGGAATGGGTGCCGATGATCAAGGAATTCCCCAACGTCAATTTCATCATGGCCCACTTCGGTGTGCAGACCGGCGGCGTCTACGTGTTCGAACCGATGCAATGGGCGATGGAGTTGCCCAACGTCTACTGCGAATCCGGCTGGTGCCTGCAATCGCGGATCGTCGAGTTCGCCAAGGTCTTGCCGACGCACAAGATCCTCTTCGGCACCGACACGCCGCCGAACGAACCGGGCATGTGGCTGCGCTTGCTTGAGGTGCTCTGCCACGAACCGCCACAAGGCCTGAATCTCGACGAGGACACCCTCGAAGACTACTTGGGCAACAACACCGCGCGGATGATCGGCCTTGAGCCAACCCCGCCACCCCGTTCCGTTTCCGAAGCAGAGGCGCAACTCAAGCGCCCCGTCACCACTCAACTGGCCAGGAGCTGAACCGATGATCATCGACACCCATCTGCACCCCACCAACCTGGTCGACGAGGCCTGGCGCCACACCGGCGAACCGTTCACCGGCGAGCGCATGCTCAAGTTGATGGACGGCCCGTACATGATCAACGGCAAACCACGCCGCATCGACATGGGTTTCATCCAGCCGCCACCGGGCAACACCGGTTATCGCGACGGCAACCGCCGAGGCCGCGAAGGCGTGCGCGACTACATGTCGTACATCGCCGAACTGTGCATGAAGTACCCGGATCGCTTTATCGGCAACTTCAACTTCAACCCGCGCTGGGGACCGGAAAACGGTGCGGCGGAGCTGGAATTCCACATCAAGGAATACGGCTTCAAGATGCTCAAGCTGCACGCCAACATGCACGGCTATCGCCCGGATCGCGCACTCGACTGGTTGCGTCCGGCGATGAAGGTCTGCGCCAAGTACAACATCGTCGTGCTGATCCACACCGGCGACGGCCCGTACACGATTCCGACGATGTTCTACCCGATCATCCGCGAATTCCCGATGGTCAATTTCATCATCGGCCACTTCGGTATCCAGACCGGCGGCAACTACTCGTTCGAAGCGTTCTGGATGGCGATGGACACGCCGAATGTGTACTGCGAATCGGGCTGGTGCTTCCAGTCGCGGATCGTCGAATTCGCCAAGGAACTGCCGCGCAACAAGATCGTGTTCGGCACGGATTCACCGCCGAACGAGCCGGGGATGTGGTTGCGGGAACTGGAGGTGTTGTGCTCGCCGGCACCGCAGGGGTTGGGGATTGATGAGGATCATCTCGAAGACTACCTGGGCAACAACATCGCAAGGTTGTGCGGGATCGAACCGACGCCACCACCCAAAGACCTGGCCGAGGCTGACATACGCCTGACTACAACGTACCTCTAACTTTACGCAAACCCTGGTGTGGAAATGGAGTTTCCTGTGGTGAGGGGATTTATCCCCGATGGGCTGCGCAGCGGCCCCAAAACCTGCGACCGCGTTGTATCAGGCATATCGCGTTTACTGGTTTTACGACTGCTTCGCAGCCGATCGGGGATGAATCCCCTCGCCACAAGGGATCTGTACACAGAGCACACAGCGACTTTACAGGCACGAAGATGACCCGGCGTTCGTTCGACCGGCAGGCCAACGGCTGCTTGATCGAACGCCCTCTCACCCCTGCGTGCCTGCTTTTTACGAGGTGACACCATGACCCGTTCGACGCTCGGCGATTCTCAGGACTTTCACGTGTTCATCGACGCCTATCGCCGTGAGTACCCGGACGATGTGCTGACCGTCACTCAACCGATTTCTGCCGATCAGGACGTCACCGCCCTGGTCGATGCCCTCGCCGCCCAAGGCCGCGATCCGCTGCTGATCTGCGAAATCGTCGGCCACCTCGGCGTGCCGGTGGCGACCAATCTGTTCGCCTCGCGAACCCGCATCGCCCGGCTGTTCGGCGTAACGCCTGCGCAACTGCACGAAACCTTTCAAACCCGCGCCAACCAATCCATCGCTCCGCGTTATGTGGAGACCGGCCCGATTCTCGATGAAGTCTTCGAAGGCGAAGCGCTGGACCTGGCGCTGCTGCCGATGCTCAAGCATTTCGACAGCGATCGCGGCCCGTACATCACCAACGCCATCATCGTTGCCGAAGACCCGCTGACCGGCATCGCCAACATGAGCTATCACCGCTCGATGCGCCACGCCCGCCAGGCCCTCGCCACCAGCCTGCACTCACGCGGCCACCTGTGGCGGATGCTGCAAACCGCCCGCGAACGTGGCGAAGAATTGCGTGTGGCCATGGTGGTCGGTGCGCATCCACTGTTCATGCTCGCCGCTGCTGCACGCTTGCCCTATGGCGCCGATGAACGCGCCGTCGCCGGCGGGCTGTTCGGTGCGCCGCTGGAACTGGTGAAAACTCCACGCTACGGCATCGGTGTGCCAGCGTACGCCGAGTTTGTTCTGGAAGGTGCCATCGACCCGGCGGCCTACGCCGAGGAAGGCCCGTTCGGCGAATTCAGCGGTTATTCCTCGGATCGCTCGACCAACAATGTGCTGCGTGTCGACACCCTGTTAAAGCGCAAAGACGCCTGGCTGGTCGACGTCATGGGTGGCCGCTACGCCGAGCATTTGACCCTCGCCCGCCTGCCGCGCGAAGCGGAGATGAGCGAAAAACTCAAGGCGCGTTTCCCCGCTGTCACCGCTGTGCACTACCCGAATTCCGGCACGCATTTTCACTGCTACGTGGCGCTGGATCAGAGCCGCGATGGTGAGGCGCGGCAGATCATGCTGGCCCTGCTCGGCTGGGATCCGTACCTGAAAACCGTGATCGCGGTGGACAGCGATATCGACATCAGCGATGACAGCCAGGTGTTGTGGGCGCTGGCCACGCACTTTCAGCCGCACCTGGATATTTTCACCATTGATGGTTTGCCCGGTAGTCCGCTCGATCCATCGTCGTCGGTCAATGGCACGACGTCGCGGATGGGCCTGGATGCGACACGCGGTTCCGGGTTTGACGGGATCAAGGCGCAGCTTGATCAGGATGTTCTTGAGCGGGCGAGGGTTTTGCTCAAAGAGCTGGAATCGTGAACCGGCAACGGATGGTGGTCGGCATCAGCGGCGCGTCCGGTTTCATCTACGGCGTGCGCTTGCTGCAATTGCTGGCTGAACTGGACATCGAAAGCCACCTGATCATCAGCCGCGCGGCGCTGCTGACCATGGCCCACGAGACCGATTACAAACTCGCCGACGTGACTGCGCTGGCCAGTCATTACCACCGCGCCGATGACGTCGCCGCCGGGATTGCCAGCGGTTCGTTTCGCTGCCTCGGCATGGTGGTTGCGCCGTGTTCGATGAGGACGCTGGCGGAGATTGCCACTGGCACGTCTTCGGGGCTGATCGGCCGTGCTGCCGACGTCACGCTCAAGGAGCGCCGCACGCTGGTGTTGATGGCCCGCGAAACCCCGCTGACCCTCGCCCACCTGCGCAACATGACCGCCGTCACCGAGATGGGCGGAATCATCGCCCCGCCAGTACCGGCGTTCTACGCCCGCCCGGAAAACCTCGCGCAAATGGTCGACCACAGCCTCGGCCGCGTGCTTGACCTGTTCGGCCTCGATGCGGGCGTTGCACGACGCTGGCGTGAACCCAAACCAGTTCCATCATCTGACACAAATACCTGTGGTGAGGGGATTTATCCCCGACCGGCTGCGCAGCAGTCGTTGAGTCAGCAACCGCATTCAACCTGACACACCTCATTTGCAGTTTTGGGGCCGCTTCGCAGCCCATCGGGGATAAATCCCCTCGCCACAAGGGTTACACATCAAAAATTTAATCCCCCCGAATTCAGTGTGCACCGGTCAATCAAAGGAGCCTCACCATGAACACCCCATTCACCGCCCCAACCCGCAATACCAAAATCCCCGTGACCATCCTCACCGGTTTCCTCGGTGCCGGTAAAACCACCCTGCTCAACTACATCCTCAAGGAAAACCACGGCCGCAAAATCGCCGTGATCGAAAACGAATTCGGCGAGGTCGGCATCGACGGCGATCTGGTGCTCAGCTCGGAAACCGAAGAAATCTACGAGATGGTCAACGGCTGCGTGTGCTGCACCGCCGAGGTTCGCGAGGACTTGGTGCGCATCGTCCGCGAACTGGTCGCGCGGCCGGTGCGGCTTGACCACATCCTTATCGAGACCAGCGGCCTGGCCGACCCATACCCGGTGGCGCAGAGCTTTTTCATCAACGATCCAATTGCCGATGAAGTCGAACTCGACGCCATCGTGACCATGGTCGATGCCAAACACATCGCCCAGCATCTGGAGGATCTGCAACTCGATGGCGTCGACAATCAGGCAGTGGATCAGATTGTTTGCGCCGATCGGATTGTCATCAACAAGGTCGATCTGGTCAGCGCTGAAGAGGTTGAAACCCTGCGCGGCAAGATCCGCGGTTTGAATGCCACAGCAGATCTGGTGACCTCGACCCACGCGCAAATCGACCTGACGAAAATCCTCGGTATCGGCGCGTTTGAATGCACGCAGAAGCTCATGGAAATCGGTGCTGATCAGCACGATCACCATGATCACGACCATCACGCTGAGCACTCTATTGAAGAGCAGGATCACCAACACGACCCAAGCGTGTCATCGGTGGGCATCGCCGTGGACGGCGCAGTCAACCTGATGGCGTTTCATCGCTGGATCAGCGAGCTGCGCTCCTCCCAGGCCGACAACCTGTACCGCATGAAAGGCGTGCTCGCCGTGGCCAATGAAGACCAGCGCTACGTGCTGCAAGGCGTGCACAGCCTGGTGGAATTTCGCGCCTCAACCGCGTGGGGCACGGAGCCGCGCTCGAGCAAAATCGTGTTCATCGGCCGCGACCTGGACCGCGCGGCCCTGAATCAGGGCTTCGCCGCCTGCCTGGCAGGCTGAAACAAGGCATCGGAGCCGGTGGATGGCGGCTTCGGGCACATGTGTACGAATGACTGATGCCAGTTTTTTGCACAACACAAAACTTGTGGGAGCTGGCTTGCCAGCGATAGCGGACTGTCAGTTTATAAAAATGGTGACTGCTAAATCGCCATCGCTGGCAAGCCAGCTCCCACAGGGTTCCACTGTGTTCTTGAGCTGATCGGCATCAGACGAATACCCCTCTCTACCGCATAAAAACAGCCAGAGGTGTTTCCCCATGTCGTCAGCCACATCCCCATCAAAAAGCGCGTCCACCGTGCATCCCGTCGACCGCATTCTGCCGGTACGACAGATGCTCACCCTCGGCCTGCAACACATGGCCGTCTCGTACATCGGCGCCATCGCCGTGCCGTTGATTGTCGCCAGCGCACTGAAAATGTCTCACGCCGACACGGTGGTGCTGATCAGCACCACGCTGTTCTGTTCCGGCATCGCCACCCTCCTGCAAACCGTCGGCTTCTGGAAATTCGGCGTGCGCCTGCCGATTCTGCAAGGCGTGGCGTTCAGCAGCGTCGGCCCGGTAATCGCCATCGGCAGCAACCCGGAGGTGGGGTTCGCCGGGGTCTGCGGGGCGGTGATCGGCGCGGGGATTTTCACCATGCTGATGGCGCCCTTCGTCGGTCGATTACGGCGGTTTTTTCCGCCCGTGGTCACCGGTTGCATCGTCACCGTGATCGGTTTGCAGCTGTTCCCGATTGCCTACGAATGGGTTGGCGGCGGACGCAATGCGAGCAACTTCGGCGCGCCGGCATTCCTTGGCGTGGCGGTGGTGGTGTTGCTGACGATCCTGTTGGTCAACCGCTATGGCAGCCCGATGCTGCGCAACATGGCGGTGTTGATCGGCATGCTGATCGGCGCCGGTCTGGCCTACGGCCTGGGCATGGGCAGTTTTCATACCGTCGAAGAAGCGCCGTGGCTGACCGTGCCCTACCCGTTCTATTTCGGCCTGCCAACCTTCAGCCTGATCCCCATCGCGACCATGGTGGTGGTGATGATCGTGCAGATGGTCGAGTCGATGGGGCTGTTCGTGGCCATCGGCGACATCGTCGAAAAACCGGTCGAGGACAAACAGGTCATCAACGGTCTGCGCGCCAATGGTTTGGCCAGCACCATCGCCGGGATGTTCGCCGCGTTCCCGTTTATCGCCTTCATGGAAAACGTCGGCCTGGTGATCCTCACCGGCGTGCGCAGCCGTTGGGTGGTCGCGGTCAGCGGTTTGCTGATGTGCTCGATTGCCTTGGTGCCAAAGGCCGGCGCGATCATCGCTTCGATGCCGACCGCCGCCCTCGGTGGCGCTGGCATTGCGATGTTCGGCGTGGTCGCGGCGGCGGGCATTCAGACCCTCGCCAAAGTCGATTACGAGCGCAACCGCTACAACGTCTTGATCGTCGGTTTCACCATCGCCGCCGCGCTGGTGCCGGTGCTCGCGCCAACCTTGTTCAAACAACTCCCCGAGTGGTCGCAGCCGTTCCTGCACAGCAGCGTGGTTATCGCTTGCCTGGTGTCGGTGCTGCTCAACGCCGCGCTGAATGGCGTCAGCGTGGCGGAAACCACCGCCAGCAAATCCGCCTCGCACATCCTTTAGTTTGGAGCTGCCCATGACTCAACTTCAGAACATCCTGATCAAAAACCCCGTCGCGGTGATGACCGGCCTGCGCGGCACTCGCGCGCGGGCCGGTGCCGTGGACATCCGCGTGGTCAACGGTCGCATCGCCGAAATGGCCGCGAACCTTGAACCACAACCCGGCGAACGGCTGATCGACGCACGCAACTGCGTGGTCTATCCGGGCTGGATCAACACCCACCATCACCTGTTCCAGAACCTGCTCAAAGCCGTACCCGAAGGCCTGAATCAGGATCTGCAAGGCTGGCTGGCGAGCGTGCCCTACCCGCGCCTCAACCGCTTTACCCCGCAACTGGCGCGGATCGCCGCACGGTTGGGCATGGTCGAGTTGCTGCTGTCCGGCGTCACCACCTGCGCCGATCACCACTACCTCTACCACGCCCACGGCAGCACTGAGACCGGCGACTTGCTGTTCGACATGGCCGATGAATTTGGCCTGCGTTTTGTGTTGTGCCGTGGCGGCGCGCTGGAATCGGCGAGCGCACACCCGGGCTTCTCGAAAACCGCGCTGCAACCGGAGAGCCTTGAGCAAATGGTCGGCGACATCGAACGGCTGAAATCGCTGTATCACCAGGACACTCCAGACGCGATGCGCCGCGTGGTTGTCGCGCCAACCACGCCAACGTTCTCGCTACCGCCAACGCTGCTGCGCGAACTCGCCCACACCGCACGCGGCCTCGGTTTGCGCCTGCACACACATTTGTCGGAAACGCAGAACTACGTGAATTTCTGCCGCGAAAAATACAACTGCCTGCCGGTGGAATTCGTCGCCGAACACGAATGGCTCGGCCCCGACGTCTGGTTCGCCCACGCCGTGCACCTGCAACCGGGTGAAATCCGCATGCTCGCGCAGACCGGCACCGGCATCTCCCACTGCCCGGTGAGCAACGCGCGACTGGGCAGCGGGGTTGCCCCGGTGCCGCAGATGTATGAGGCGGGTGTGCCGATTTCCCTTGGCGTTGATGGCGTCGCGTCGAATGAATCCGGGAGCATGGTCGGCGAAGCCAACACCGCATGGCTGATCCACCGTGCCGAACAAGGCGCCTCGGCGACCACCGCTGAAGACGTCATTCACTGGGGCACGGCGGGTGGCGCGCAGGTGTTGGGGCTTGGCGCGGTCGGCACGCTGGAAATCGGGCAAGCGGCGGATCTGGTCGTCTACAGCCTCGATCATCCTCGGTTCTATGGCTTCCACGACAGCGCCGTCGCGCCGGTGGTCGCGGGCGAACCGATCACCGTGAAATACAGCTTGGTCGGCGGCCGGATCGTCGTCGACAACGGCGTGATCCCGGGCCTGGACATCGAACGCATGCGCGCCGAAGCCTGGCAAGGCGTCCAGCAACTCATGAACATCGACGACTAACCCGCCCCTTGTAGGAGCTGCCGAAGGCTCGGGCCGCGATTGGACGATCTTTTGATGTTGTTTTTTAAAAGCAAGATCAAAAGATCGCAGCCTTCGGCAGCTCCTACAAGGGGGATAGGTGCATTCGCGACTTCCAGGTTTGTCGGCTAAGGTTAATCCCTCATCGGATTGAGCCCCTGCCAGCGAGACCGGGCTCTTGATCAAGGAGAGACTGATGACGTCGCGTCGCAACATCGAACAGACCTACCGCACCTGGTCCAGCCCCATTTTGCTGGAGCTGAAAAAGCGCGAACACCAAATGGCGCCGTTCGAACGTCAGGCGCTGGAGAATGTCCTGGTGGAAAGACGGTTGCTGGATATCGGCAATCCGAAGGGCAATGAGCGCCGTGCAAAAACCACTCCCCCGGATTAATCACACAACCCTTGCAGGAGCTGAGCTTGCTCGCGAAGGCGTCGTGTTAGCTAGATGTGATTTGCCTGACACGACGCCTTCGCGAGCAAGCTCAGCTCCTACAGGTTTCTGTTCAGGCCTGACCTCAGCAATTCCTTGCGCAGGATCGAGGGTACGGTGACTGCCATTCCTGCGTGCCAGTCCAGTTTCAGCAGATGATTGAGTTTGCGTTGGCTCGAAAGGGGTTCTGCAAGAAAGCTGCTTTTTCCGTCGCGGATGCTGATCACATTCAGCAGCCAGTCTTCGCCCTGCTCCGCCATCCATTGGCTGATCGTCGGCCGGTATTTCTGCAGCAACGCATCCGCATCCCACACGGTCATCTGCGCGAAAATCTGCGGCAGGTTGCTTTCGGGTTTCATCCGTTTCAAGTCGGCTACCAAGGCATTGGCGAGGTCTGATTCGATGTCGGCCTGGCATTCGAGGAAGTAGTACTCGGGCCAGTTCGTTGCGAGTTTCGCCCGAAACGCGAGGTCGGTGTATGCGTCGATGTCCGCTGGCGTGGTCATCTGGCTGGTGAAATTCAGGGTGTTGTCGAGAATCGCGGTGGCCAACAGTGCGGCGCTTTGTTCGCTGATTTTTGCTAGCAAGTCTGAGGTCTGCCAACGCTGAAAGACCTGAGTTGCCGCAGCGCCGATCGGGCGAATGTCGGCGGCCGATCCAAGTTTGTCTGCCCAGTAATCTTCGTAACCCGGATGATGGTCAATGACCTCCACCACCCTGTCGAGCACCACCATTGGGTCGAAATGGTGATGGTCGGAGACGTCGACCAAGATGAATTCATCGGTCGGCGATGGTTCATGCGTTTGAAAAGCGCAGCCCCAATCGAGCACGGTTTTCGAGACACTGGCGTTGGCTGTTGCGCTGCTGACAGCGCGGGCGGAGATGCCTTGCAGGTTGAGCAGTTCTGCGTAGGCGATGCAGCAGGCGTAGGCGTCGATGTCCAGATAGGACGCGCCGGAGGTGATGATTTTCATGGGCCGGCAACGTCGCACATTTCCATGACATTGAGGTGACAGGAAAAGATCGCAGCCGCCGAAAAACCCATGTAGGAGCTGCCGAAGGCTGCGATCTTTTGATCTTCAGGCCGCGCGTTGCCCCCCAGCCACCGCCGCCGACGCCGCCAACATCGCCCGCAACAACACCGCACACCCCGCCGCCAGATCATCCGGCGCCGCGTTTTCGATTTCGTTATGGCTGATCCCACCTTCGCACGGCACGAAGATCATCCCCGCAGGCCCCAGCTCGGCCAGGAAGATCGCATCGTGGCCAGCGCCACTGACAATGTCCATGTGCGACAACCCCAACCCTTTCGCCGCACCGCGCACCGCTTCCACGCAGCCTTTTTCGAAATACAGCGGCGGGAAGTCAGCAGTCGGGGTCAGTTCATAAGTCAGTCCATGTTCCTCACAGGTCGCTTCGATGACTTGCTTCACCTCAGCAATCATCGAATTCAGCCGCGCCGGTTCCAGATGCCGGAAATCCAGGGTCATGCGCACTTCACCGGGGATGACATTGCGCGAGCCGGGATAGGCTTGCAGGCAACCGACGGTGCCACAGGCGTGCGGTTGATGGCCGAGGGCTGCGCGATTGACGGCACCAACGATTACCGAGGCGCCGACCAGTGCATCTTTACGCAGGTGCATCGGTGTTGGGCCGGCGTGCGCCTCGACGCCGCGCAGTTTGAGGTCGAACCATTTCTGCCCCAGCGCGCCAAGCACTACGCCAATGGTTTTCTGTTCATCTTCGAGGATCGGACCTTGCTCGATGTGCGCCTCGAAATAGGCGCCGACCTTATGGCCACTGACTTTGCGCGAGCCGGCGTAGCCGATGGCATTCAACGCTTCGCCAACCGTGACACCCTCGGCATCGACCTTGGCCAGGGTTTCTTCGAGGGTGAATTTCTCGGCAAATACGCCCGAGCCCATCATGCACGGGGCGAAGCGCGAGCCCTCTTCGTTGGTCCAGACCACCACTTCCAGTGGCGCTTCGGTTTCCACCTTGAGGTCGTTGAGGGTACGCAGCACTTCGACACCGGCGAGTACACCGAAGCAGCCATCAAACTTGCCGCCGGTGGGTTGCGTGTCAATGTGGCTGCCGGTCATCACTGGCGGCAGGTCGGGATTGCGCCCGGGGCGACGGGCGAAGATGTTGCCGACGGCATCGACCGTGACGCTGCATCCGGCGTCCTTGCACCATTGCACGAACAGATCGCGGGCCTGGCGGTCGAGGTCGGTCAGGGCCAGGCGACAGACCCCGCCCTTGACCGTGGCGCCGAGTTTGGCCAGTTCCATGAGCGAAGCCCAGAGGCGATCGCGGTTGATGTGCTGATGGCTCGATTGCAGAACGTCTACAGCTGCGTTCATGGGGATCTCCTCAGGCTGCTTTTCTTATGGATATTGCTCGGGTGTTTTTGAGGCCGCCATCGCTGGCAAGCCAGCTCCCACAGGTTTTTTGGTTGAACACAGTATTTGTGTACGACTCGATCCTTGTGGGAGCTGGCTTGCCAGCGATGAGGGCCTCACTTACACCGCTGATTTCACGACCGAAGGCTGCGCGCGCATCACGCACAACCCGTAATAAATAATCCCGCCCAGCGCCGAACCGGTGAACCAGCCGTAACTGTAAAACCAGCTGAACGCATCGCTGCCCAGCGACAACAAGGTCAGCACCACCGGCACACCAAATGCGAGAAACCCGGCCCAGTTCCATGCCGGATAGACGTCATCGCGGTACAGCCCGGCCAGGTCCAGTTGCTGTTTCTTGATCAGGAAGTAGTCCACCACCATGATCCCGGCAATCGGCCCGAGCAGGCTCGAATAACCCAGCAGCCAGTTGGAATACACGGTCTCCAGGCTGACATCGGAGACAATCAAACCAAGCTTTTTCAGCAACTCATGGCCCATCAGCAACAACCCGACCAACCCGGTCAGCAACACCGCTTTGGTGCGGTTGATCACCTTCGGCGCGATGTTCTGGAAGTCGTTGGTCGGCGAGACAATGTTCGCGGCGGTGTTGGTCGACAACGTGGCGATGATGATCAACGCCATCGCCACCGCGACCCACACCGGGCTCTGGATATGACCGATCAGGCTGACCGGATCAGACACCGTCACGCCGACCAGTTTCACCGACGCCGCAGTCATGATTACGCCCAGCGAGGCGAACAGAAACATCGTCAGCGGCAGGCCGAAAATCTGCCCGAGGATCTGATCTTTCTGGCTCTTGGCGTAACGACTGAAGTCCGGAATGTTCAGCGACAACGTCGCCCAGAAACCCACCATCGCCGTCAGCCCGGCGGCGAAGTAACTCACCACACTGGCGCCTTCCGGACGTTTTGGCGGGATCGCCAGCAGTTCGGTCATCGACACATTGGGCATCGCCCACACCAGCAAGCCGATGCCGACCGCTACCAGCAACGGCGCGGACAAGGTTTCCAGCCACTTGATCGACTCGGCGCCGCGAATCACCACCCACAGGTTCAGTGCCCAGAAGATCATGAAACCGATCACCTCGCCGGTGCCGCCGAGGGATTTCCAGCCATCGAAAATCGAGCCGAGAAACAGGTGGATCGCCAACCCGCCAAACATCGTCTGAATGCCGAACCAGCCACACGCGACCAGTGCGCGAATCAGGCACGGCACGTTGGAGCCGAGAATGCCGAACGATGAACGCAGCAGCACCGGAAAAGGAATGCCGTACTTGGTCCCGGGAAAGGCGTTCAGCGTGAGCGGAATCAGCACGATGAGGTTGGCAAACAGAATCGCCAGCAACGCCTCGCCGACGGTCAGGCCGAAATAGGCGGTGAGGACACCGCCGAGGGTGTAGGTCGGCACGCAGATCGACATGCCGACCCACAGCGCGGTGATGTGCCATTTGTTCCAGGTTCGTTCGCGCACCTTGGTCGGTGCCATGTCGTGGTTGTAACGGGGGCTGTCGAGGACGTCGCTACCGGCTTCGAGTTCGAACAAGCCGTCGCGCTCGGTCACTTGCGATCTGTTCTGTTGCATGGCTGCTCCACGGTTTTTTTGATTATTTTTGCTCATCGGGCTGGTGGGCGGACGCGCCGCACACCGGGCGATGGCCGGAGTACTTGCATGTGAACACGCACTTCACGCACCGGCCTGGCTTGTCAGCGCCAGCACTCAATAAACGTGCCGACTGTTGCGCCGAGTTTCCCGACCTGTCCGTATAGCGCTTTCAACTGTTTGATGTTTAAACGCTTTTATTCAAATTATTGGATCATGTTGCTTACTTGTTACATCCCTCAGGCAAAAGACCACGACAAGTTACTCGAACAACCAGGTTCAAAGTGGTGCACGGTTATTTCCAGCCAGGCGTCTGGGCCGCGACTCTTTAGCGTTCAAGCAACTGATTTACCATGACAAATCTCGCTCAAATCTGGTTCCTGTCAAGTGCGTCAAAATGGTGAAAGCCCTCACCATTTTGGTGATTTAAATATTTAAACCTTATATTTCAATACTTTATGTGCGTTATAAGCTTATAAAAAATAATCTTGCTCATTCGATTAACACCAGCTAGTTTTTATTCCTGACAGCGTTGGCAGGAATATATCTTCCAGCATCGACGTCTTATAAAACATATAGAACCGGTATAAGCCGGTCATGCCTGCGAGGAAGCTGCAATGTCTCTGTTGATCCGTGGCGCCACCGTTGTTACCCATGATGAAAGTTATCGCGCCGACGTCTATTGCGCCGACGGCGTGATCAAAGCCATCGGTGAAAACCTGGATATTCCCGCCGGTGCCGAAGTGCTCGACGGCAGCGGCCAATACCTGATGCCCGGCGGCATCGATCCGCACACCCACATGCAACTCCCATTCATGGGCACCGTGGCCAGCGAGGACTTCTACAGCGGCACGGCGGCCGGTCTGGCCGGCGGCACCACGTCGATCATCGATTTCGTCATCCCCAATCCGCAACAGTCGTTGATGGAAGCGTTTCATCAGTGGCGCGGCTGGGCCGAGAAATCGGCGTCGGATTATGGCTTCCACGTCGCTATCACCTGGTGGAGCGAGCAGGTGCGTGAGGAAATGGCCGAGCTGGTCAGCCAACACGGCATCAACAGCTTCAAGCATTTCATGGCCTACAAGAACGCGATCATGGCCGCCGACGACACGTTGGTAGCGAGTTTCGAGCGGTGTCTGGAGCTGGGCGCAGTGCCGACCGTGCATGCGGAAAACGGCGAGCTGGTTTATCACCTGCAACGCAAGTTGATGGCGCAAGGTATCACCGGGCCGGAAGCGCATCCGCTGTCGCGGCCTTCGCAGGTTGAAGGTGAAGCGGCGAGCCGAGCGATTCGTATTGCCGAGACCATCGGCACGCCGTTGTATCTGGTACACGTCTCGACCAAGGAAGCCCTCGACGAAATCACCTATGCGCGCAGCAAGGGCCAACCAGTTTACGGCGAAGTACTCGCCGGGCATCTGTTGCTCGACGACAGCGTCTATCAGCATCCGGACTGGCAGACCGCCGCCGGTTACGTGATGAGCCCGCCGTTTCGCCCTCTCGGTCATCAAGAGGCGCTGTGGCACGGTCTGCAGAACGGCAATCTGCACACCACCGCCACTGACCACTGCTGTTTCTGCGCCGAGCAGAAAGCCGCCGGGCGCGATGACTTCAGCAAGATTCCCAACGGCACCGCTGGCATTGAAGACCGCATGGCGGTGCTGTGGGATGAGGGGGTTAATTCCGGTCGTTTATCGATGCAGGATTTCGTCGCCCTCACCTCCACCAACACGGCGAAGATCTTCAATCTTTATCCGCGCAAAGGTGCGATTCGCGTCGGCGCCGATGCCGACCTGGTGCTGTGGGATCCGCAAGGCACGCGCACCATTTCCGCCAAGACCCACCATCAGCAGGTGGACTTCAACATCTTCGAAGGCAAGACCGTGCGCGGCGTGCCGAGCCATACCGTCAGCCAGGGCCGTTTGGTCTGGGCCGATGGCGACCTGCGCGCCGAGCGTGGCGCCGGACGGTATATCGAACGGCCGGCGTACCCGGCGGTGTTTGATTTGCTGAGCAAGCGGGCTGAGCAACATAAGCCTGTTGCTGTGAAACGCTGATAGCGGCCTTCGGCCTATCGCTGGCAAGCCAGCTCCCACATTTGCAATGCATTCCCCCTGTAGGAGCTGCCGAAGGCTGCGATCTTTTGATCTTGTTTTTTAGATCAAGATCAACAGATCGCAGCCTTCGGCAGCTCCTACACAGGGGATTTGGCCAATGCCCGATAGAGGCAGTTACTGTGAGGCAAAAAACCGTGATCGAGACCCTGAACCATCTCCCCCACCCGCACGAAAGTGCGGCCGCCCTCGCCGGCCATTTCACTGATCTGGCGCCGCCGCTCAATGACCGTCAGGCGCATCTGGAAGCCTCGCGCTGCCTGTATTGCTACGACGCGCCGTGCGTGAATGCGTGCCCGAGCGAGATCGACATCCCTTCGTTCATCCGCAATATCCATCAGGACAACGTGCCCGGTGCCGCGCAGAAAATCCTTTCGGCAAACATCCTCGGCGGCAGTTGCGCGCGGGTGTGTCCGACTGAAATTCTTTGCCAGCAAGCCTGCGTGCGCAATAACGCCCACGAATGTGCACCGGTGCTGATCGGTCTGCTGCAACGCTACGCCGTCGACAACGCGAACTTCAGCGAGCACCCGTTCCAGCGTGCCGCCGCCAGCGGTAAACGCATTGCCGTGGTCGGTGCCGGTCCTGCCGGTTTGTCCTGTGCGCACCGCAGCGCCATGCACGGGCATGATGTGGTGATTTTCGAAGCGCGGGAGAAGGCCGGCGGTCTCAATGAATACGGGATCGCCAAGTACAAACTGGTCGACGATTACGCGCAGAAGGAACTGGATTTCCTCCTGCAAATCGGCGGCATCGAAATTCGCCACGGGCAAAAGCTTGGCGAGAACCTGACCCTCAGCGAACTGCATCAGCAGTTCGACGCGGTGTTTCTTGGCCTCGGCCTGAATGCCAGCAAGCAGCTCGGCCTGGCCCACGAAGATGCACCGGGCCTGCTCGCCGCCACCGATTACATCCGTGAACTGCGTCAGGCCGATGACCTCACGCAACTGCCACTGGCCGAACGCTGCATCGTCCTCGGCGCCGGCAACACGGCGATCGACATGGCCGTGCAAATGGCCCGTCTCGGTGCTCGCGATGTCAATCTGGTGTATCGCCGAGGCGCGGCGGACATGGGCGCCACTGGCCACGAACAAGACATCGCCAAAGCCAATCAGGTACGCCTGTTGACGTGGGCGCAACCGGAAGAAGTGCTGCTCGACCATCAGGGCCACGTGCGCGGCATGCGTTTCGCCCGCACCGATCTGGTCGACGGGCGCCTGCAAACCACCGGCGAAACCTTCGAACTGGCCGCCGACGCGATCTTCAAAGCCATCGGCCAATCCTTCGACAGCAGCGCCCTCGCCGACCCGTTGGCCCGTGAGCTCAAGCGTCAGGGCGAACGCATTCAAGTCGACGAAAATCTGCGCACCAGCATCCCCGGTGTGTATGCCGGCGGTGACTGCACCAGCCTCGACCAAGACCTCACCGTGCAAGCTGTGCAGCACGGCAAACTCGCCGCCGAGGCGATCAACGCGCAACTGATGCTCAACGTGGAGGCTGCGTAAATGGCCGATCTCTCGATTGTCTTCGCCGGCATCAAAGCCCCGAATCCGTTCTGGCTGGCCTCCGCGCCGCCCACCGACAAAGCCTACAACGTCGTCCGCGCTTTCGAAGCGGGCTGGGGCGGCGTGGTCTGGAAAACCCTCGGTGAAGACCCGGCGGCGGTCAACGTTTCGTCGCGTTACTCGGCGCACTACGGCAACAACCGTGAAGTGCTGGGCATCAACAACATCGAGCTGATCACCGACCGCTCGCTGGAAATCAACCTGCGCGAAATCACTCAGGTGAAGAAGGACTGGCCGGATCGCGCAATCATCGTCTCGCTGATGGTGCCGTGCGTGGAAGAGTCGTGGAAACACATTCTGCCGCTGGTCGAAGCGACCGGCGCTGACGGCATCGAACTGAATTTCGGTTGCCCGCACGGCATGCCCGAGCGCGGCATGGGCGCGGCGGTCGGTCAGGTGCCGGAGTACGTCGAGCAGGTGACGCGCTGGTGCAAGACTTATTGCTCGCTGCCGGTGATCGTCAAACTGACGCCGAACATCACCGACATCCGCGTTGCCGCCCGCGCCGCCCATCGCGGTGGCGCCGATGCGGTGTCGCTGATCAATACGATCAACTCGATCACCAGTGTCGATCTGGAGCACATGGTCGCCCTGCCCACCGTCGGCAGCAAAAGCACGCATGGCGGTTATTGCGGCTCGGCGGTGAAGCCGATTGCGCTGAACATGGTCGCCGAGATTGCCCGCGATCCGCAGACCCAGGGCTTGCCGATCTGCGGCATTGGCGGCATCGGCAGTTGGCGCGACGCGGCGGAATTCATGGCGTTGGGCAGCGGCGCCGTGCAGGTGTGCACGGCGGCGATGCTGCATGGTTTCAGGATTGTCGAGGAGATGAAGGATGGCCTGTCGCGGTGGATGGACAGTCAGGGTTACGCCAGCATCAGTGAGTTTTCCGGGCGTGCGGTGGGCAATACCACGGACTGGAAGTACCTCGACATCAACTATCAGGTGATCGCGAAGATTGACCAGGCGGCGTGCATCGGTTGCGGGCGCTGCCACATTGCTTGCGAGGACACTTCACATCAGGCGATCGGCAGTTTGAAGCAGGCGGACGGCACGCATAAATATGAAGTGATCGATGACGAGTGTGTGGGCTGCAACCTGTGCCAGATCACCTGCCCGGTGGCGGACTGTATCGAGATGGTGCCGATGGAAACGGGCAAGCCGTTTCTGGACTGGAATCATGATCCGCGCAATCCCTACCATGTTGCGGTTTGACTGATCGTTCCCACGCTTTGCGTGGGAATGCAGCCCGGGACGCTCGGCGTCCCATTGGAACGCGGAGCGTCCCTAGAGGCATTCCCACGCAGAGCGTGGGAACGATCATGTAGGAGCTGCCGCAGGCTGCGATCTTTTGACTTAGGGTTCCAACCCGATCCCGCGCAGGATCACGCTCGTCACCGTCTGCACCGCCCGCTCGAACTGCATGTCCGACAGCGGCTGATGCTCGTTGAGGATATTCACCTGATGATCAAAATCGGCGTAATGCTGCGTCGACGCCCAGATCATGTACAGCAAACTCGACGGTTCCACCGGCAGAATCCGCTTGTCCTCGACCCACTGGCGAATCTTCGCCTCCTTCATCTTCGCCCAGTCATACAGGCTGACATCCAGCGCCTCGCCCAGCGTCGGCGCGCCGTGGATGATTTCGTTGGCCCAGACTTTCGAGCCATACGGTCGGCTGCGCGAATGGTTCATCTTGGCGCGGATGTAGCTGCTCAGCACCACGCGCGGGTCATCGAACATCTCGAAGCACAACGCGTCCTGCTTCCACACTTCCAGCAGGTCGAACAGCACCGCGCTGTACAGCTCGCTTTTGGTTGAGAAGTAGTAATGCAGGTTGGAACGCGGCAGTTGCACTTCGGCGGCGATGTCAGCCATGGCGGTGCTGCCGAAACCTTTTTCGGCGAAGACTTTTTCCGCCGCCAAAAGGATTTTTTCGACGTTACTGCGACGAATCTCGATCTTGTGATTGCCCATGTGGGCTCCCTGACAACAACGTTGCCCAAGACTAGCATCCGCTCTGGTGCGCGGGCGACCGCTGCAAACAAAACTTCGTATCGCCGCGAGGGGATGGCTAAACTGACGTTTTTCGATCCTGCCCCAGAGGTATCCGCGATGCTGTTCAAGAACGTCATGACCACCACTGCCCTGCTCGCCTCGCTGTTCGCCGCATCTTCGGTATTTGCCCACGCCCACCTGAAAAGCCAGACCCCGGCCGCCGACAGCACCGTCGCTGCTCCAGCCGATTTGCGCCTGACCTTCTCCGAAGGCGTCGAAGCCAGTTTCACCAAAGTCACCGTGACGAAGGATGGCGCGCCGCTCGCTGTCAAAGCGCTGACCACCGAAGGCGACAAGAAAACCCTGATCGTCACCCCCGCCGCACCGCTGACGGCGGGCGAGTACAAAGTCGAATGGCACGCGGTGTCGGTCGACACGCACAAAAGCGAAGGCGCCTACCAGTTCAAGGTGGGCCAGTAATTCATGGGTGACGCGCTGGTGCTGTGCCGCTTTGTGCATTTCATCGTGGTGTTGATGCTGTTCGGGGCCTGGCTGTTCAGGCCGTTGCTGCTCAAGGATGAAGCGCTACAAGTGGACCGGCACCTGGCGCGATTGGCGCGCTGGCTGACCGCGATTGCACTGGCCAGCGGGATTGCCTGGGCGCTGTTGATTACCGCGAGCATGGCTGGTTCTGCTGCTGCCGCGTTCGATCCAGACACCGTTGCGTTGGTGCTGGGCAATACGTTTTTTGGTCAGATATGGCGCTGGCACCTGCTGATCAACGCCGCGCTGTTGGCGTTGTTGTTTACGCCGTGGCGCTCAAGCATGCCGCTGCGGTTGGGTTTGAGTGGCTTGCTGTTGGTGACGCTGGCCCCGGTCGGGCATGGGGCGATGCTCGATGGTTTGAGCGGGCAACTGCTGATTCTCAACCAGATCGTTCATCTGACCTGTGTGGCCGCGTGGTTGGGCGGGTTGTTGTTGCTGGTGATGATTTTGCGCCAGCCAACGGAACCTGTGCCGGTGGTTCTGCGGCGCTTCAGTGGCGTGGGTTATACGTTGGTCGCGGGACTGCTGATCACCGGGCTGATCAACGTGCGCGTGCTGACCGGGCAGTGGTGGCCGACACCGTTGTTCAGCGGGTTTGCCTTGATTCTGTTGATCAAGGCGCTGATCGTGCTGGGGATGCTTGGCTTGGCGCTGTTCAACCGCTTGCGGATTGATGATTGCGAACAGCGGATGGGCGCACTCAAGCGCAGCGTGATGCTGGAGTGGTTGCTCGGGATTGGCGCCGTCGCCGCCGTCTCCCTGCTCGGCACCCTGCCCCCGATGATCACAACCTGAAAATCAAAAGATCGCAGCCTTCGGCAGCTCCTACAGAGTACCCATGTAGGAGCTGCCGAAGGCTGCGATCTTTTGATCTTAATGGGGTTGGGTGTTGCCAGCGGCGGTGTCGATGCTGACCACCACCGACATCCCCGGCCGCAAGCGTTCCTCTTCCTGTTGATCCGCATCAATCGTGATCCGCACCGGCACCCGCTGGGCAATCTTCACAAAGTTGCCCGTGGCGTTATCCGCCTGCAACAGAGCAAATTCCGACCCGGTCCCCGGCGAAATATGCTGCACGTGCCCGGTGAATTTACGGTGGTTCAACGCATCGACGCTGAAGCGCACCGGCTGCCCGACCCGCACGTTGTCCATCTGGGTTTCCTTCATGTTGGCGATCACCCATTTCTGGTTCGGCACCAACGCCATCAACTGCGCCCCGGAGTTGACGTAAGCGCCGAGGCGCACGCCGATCTGCCCGAGCTGGCCGTCACGTGGCGCGACGATGCGCGTGTTCGACAGGTCGATCCGCGCCAGTTGCACCGCCGCTTCGGCGCTGGCCACCGCCGCTTCCAGCGAGCCGCGATTGACGATTACCGTTTGCAGATCCTGGCGGGCGATTTCCAGATTGGCCTTGGCCTGCGCCACGGCTGCAACGCTTTGCGCATTGGCCGCCAGTGCCACGTCCATCTCACGCTTGGACACCGAACCGTCGCTGACCAATTCCTTGTTGCGGCGCAGATCTGCCTCGCTTTTGCGCAACTGCGCTTCGCTGTCAGCCTGCACCGCCTGACGCAGTTTGATCGTCGCCTCGGCGCTGTTGCGTTGCTGCACGACGTTGGCCAACGCCGCCTTCTGCACCGCCAGTTGCGCCAGCGACTGGTCGAGGCGTTGCTGATAGATACGGTCGTCGAGGCGCACCAGCAAATCGCCGGCCTTCACGTACTGGAAATCCTGTACCGGCACTTCGAAAACATAACCGGCGAGCTGCGGGCCGATGATCGTCACCTGCCCGCGAATCAACGCATTTTCGGTGGTCTCGACCGCGCTGCTGAACGGCGGCAATTGCCAGGCATAGAGCACGATCAACACGCCGACGATGGCAATCGCGGCAAAGCCCATTGAAGAGATGACCCGCACCCGCAGCGAGCGCGGCTCGGTGTTCGGCGATGACGGCGGCGCCACACCTTCAGGCGTGGCGGCAATGGCATTGGTGGTAGTGGTGGTCGGTTCGGTCATGAAGAAATGGCACCGCTCGAAGGGGTGGATGGCGCAGGGGCGACGGCTTTGGTGGTGCTCATCAGCCACAGCGCGCGAATGGACAGCCAGATCATGGTCAGCACCGCAATCACGGCGATCAGCATGAACACATCGTTATAGGCCAGCACGTTGGCCTCACGAGTGGCGGCGTTGGCCAGGCTGCGAATACCCGCAAGGTTGCGCAGGCTCGGGTCGGCCAGCAACGGACCATACGCCGAGCCGCCGCTTTGCACGCGCGCCGCCACCAAAGGGTCAGACAGCGTCAGGTGCTCAACGATGTGACTGGAATGAAACTTCTCGCGGACGATCTGGAAGGTGCCCAGAAGCGCCGCGCCAAGCAGACCGCCGAGGTTATTGCAGATCCCGAACAGCACGGAAAAACTCACCAGGTTGCGCGGATTGGTCAGCACGTTGCGCGTGCCGAGGACCATGGTCGGGCCGAGGAAAAACGTGCTGCCGAAGGCCAACAGAAATTGACTGAAATAGAGGTTTTCCGGGCGGGTCAGGTTGTTGGAAGAACTGTCCATCACCGCCCCGGTGGCCATCAGACCCAGCGAGATGATCAACGGCATCAGCAGATGCTTGGGGTCGATCGTCAGCGCGCTGGTCAACAACCCCGCGACGCTGCCGATCAGCATCACCACGTACAGGCTGTGCAACTGCTCATAGCCCATGTTGAGGTTCTGCATGAATCCGACCGCCCCGGTGGACTGCTCCGAGGTGACCATACGAATCAGGGTCACCGCCAGCGCCAGACGGATCATCGTCCCGCTGCCAAGCCAACGGGTCATCAGCATCGGGTTGCTGCGATTATGTTCGATGGCCAGGCCGGCGAGAATCAGCACGATGGACGACGCCAGCGCGACGCCGATCCAGTCGGCCTCCAGCCACCAATCGATCCGCCCCAACGACAACACCGCGCACAACAACGCCACGCCGCTAGCGAGAATGGCGAAGGTGAGAAAGTCGAGTTTTTCGAAGGTTTTAAAGCGGTCGCCCGGCGGCAACTTGAGCATCAATACGCAGCCCAATGACAGCAGCGCCATGCCCAATTCGAACAGGTACAAGCCGCGCCATTCGGCGATTTGCAGCAAGTCTTCGGAGAACAGTCGCGCCAGCGGCAAGGCCAATTGCGAGGTGCCGAGACCAAGCACCAGCGCCTTCATTCGCCACTTCGCCGGGAACGCCTGGACCATGTAATACAGGCCCAGAGAGCTGAGGGCAGCACCGACCATGCCGTGCGCCGCACGTACCGCCACGGCGGAATTGAGGTCGTTGACGAACAAGTGACCGAAGGTCACCAGCGCATACAGCACCAGGAACACTTCGGTGAACGCGCGCAAACCGAACTGCTGACGAAACTTCACCAGCAGCAGGTTCATCGACACGTTGGTCATCACGTACGCTGCCGGCAGCCAGGCCATTTCTGCGGTGGTCGCGCCGAGGGCGCCCTGCAGATACGGCAGGTTGGCGACCACCAGCGAGTTGCCCAAACCACCGGTCACCGCCACCAGCACACCGACCAGCGCATAGGCCAGGCGCTTGGGGTTGGAGTGCAACGGCGTCGAGGGGGAACCGGGCAGACTGGGCTTCTCGTGCGGCTGCCAGTGGCGCGGGGCGTATTGATCCATTGAAAGGCCTTGTGCGGAAGGTGAGTGAAGTTTGCCGCAATTTCACCGGCAACACACATCCCATGGACAACACAAATCCCTGTAGGAGCTGTCGAGTGAAACGAGGCTGCGATCTTTTGATTTTAAAAAAGCCAGATCAAAAGATCGCAGCGTGCCGCAGCTCCTACAGGGTTATCGTACAACCGAGGGTTGACATTCCCGGGAAACGTAGGAAATATCCGCACCAGCGTTGTACGACGACGTATGACGAATAATAAAAACAACAAACGTAACAGGGAGCGTCACAGTGAGCACACTCGTCTGCAATTCCGTCCGCCCTTCGCGCTTTTCCACACTTCGCCCGCGTTCCACCCTTGGCCTGATCGGCTGCAGCAGCCTCGCCCTCGCCCTGCCAATGAGCGCCGAGGCTGAAGGTTTTCTTGAAGACAGCAAAGCCACGCTGAACCTGCGCAACGCCTATTTCAATCGCAACTTCGTCAACCCGGCCAACCCGCAAGGCAAGGCTGAAGAGTGGACGCAGAACTTCATCCTCGACGCAAAATCCGGCTTCACCCAAGGCACCGTCGGTTTCGGTCTCGACATCCTCGGCATGTACTCGCAGAAACTCGACGGCGGCAAGGGTACGGGCGGCACTCAACTGCTGCCGATTCACGATGACGGGCGCCCGGCCGACAATTTCGGGCGCATGGGCGTGGCGCTGAAAGCCAAGGTATCGAAGACAGAATTGAAAGTCGGCGAGTGGATGCCGGTGCTGCCGATCCTGCGATCCGACGATGGCCGTTCCCTGCCGCAGACCTTTCGCGGCGGCCAGATCACCTCCACCGAAATCAACGGCCTGTCCGTTTACGGCGGCCAGTTCCGCGGCAACAGCCCACGCAACGACGCGAGCATGGAAGACATGTCGATGAACGGCCGCGGTGCATTCACCTCGGATCGCTTCAACTTCGGTGGCGGTGAATACACCTTCAACGACAAGCGCACCCTGGTCGGCGTGTGGTACGCCGAACTCAGCGACATCTATCAGCAGCAGTATTTCAACCTCAGCCATAGCCAGCCGCTGGGCGACTGGACGCTGGGCGCCAACCTCGGATTCTTCACCGGTAAAGAAGACGGCAGCGCCCAGGCCGGCGACCTCGACAACAAGACCGCGTTCGCCATGCTCTCGGCCAAATACGGCGGCAACACCTTCTACGTCGGCCTGCAGAAACTCAGCGGCGACGACGCCTGGATGCGGGTCAACGGCACCAGCGGCGGCACCCTGGCTAACGACAGTTACAACGCCAGTTATGACAACGCCAAGGAACGCTCCTGGCAGTTGCGCCACGACTACAACTTCGTCGCCCTCGGCGTCCCCGGGTTGACGATGATGAACCGTTACATCAGCGGCGATAACGTACACACCGGGACCATCACCGACGGCAAGGAATGGGGGCGTGAGTCAGAGCTGGCCTATACCGTGCAGAGCGGGCCGCTGAAAAACCTCAACGTGAAATGGCGCAACGCGACGATCCGCCGGGACTTCAGCACCAACGAGTTTGATGAAAACCGGGTCTTTATCAGTTATCCGATTTCGTTGTTGTAGGCAGATCTCTTCTTACTCTGTGGGCGCGAGCCTACTCGCGAAGGCGTCCTGTCAGTCGATGCAAAAGTTGCCGCACCGGCCCCATCGCTGGCAAGCCAGCTCCCACAGGTATCGAAGTTATTTTCGATGTCCGTGGCCACCACAAAACTCTGTGGGAGCTGGCTTGCCAGCGATGGCGGCGGCAGATTCAACATTGATGTTGATCGAAACACCGCTTTCGCAAACAGGCGCGCTCCCACAGGGGAACCGCAATGCAAGGAGGGAATTGTGCTGAAGGAAGATCAATTGGCCTTCCGTCATTTACACCGAAAGTCGCGTTGACAAGTTCCGGAAATCCTACCGATACTTCAGCGCAGTCATACGACAACCTACAACAAACCTAATAACAAACGTGTAAGGGATTGCCATGACGTCTACCTCTGTTCCCCGCGCCCCGTTCAACCGTCTGCTGCTGACCGGCGCGGCCGGTGGCTTGGGCAAAGTTCTGCGCGAACGCCTGCGCCCTTATGCCAATGTCCTGCGTCTTTCCGACATTGCCGCCCTCACCCCGGCCATCGATGACCGTGAAGAAATCGTCCTCTGCGACCTGGCCGACAAACACGCCGTGCATCAACTGGTCGAAGGCGTCGACGCGATTCTGCATTTCGGCGGCGTCTCTGTTGAGCGGCCGTTCGAAGAGATCCTCGGCGCCAATATCTGCGGCGTCTTCCACATCTATGAAGCGGCGCGTCGGCATGGCGTGAAGCGGGTGATCTTCGCCAGCTCCAATCACGTCATCGGTTTCTACAAACAGGACGAGCCGCTCGACGCCAGCTCCGCCCGCCGCCCTGATGGCTACTACGGCTTGTCGAAGTCCTACGGCGAAGACATGGCGAGTTTCTATTTCGATCGCTACGGCATCGAGACCGTCAGCATTCGCATCGGCTCCTCGTTTCCCGAGCCGCAAAACCGTCGAATGATGCACACCTGGCTGAGCTTCGACGACCTCACGCAATTGCTCGAACACTCGCTGTACACGCCCAACGTCGGCCACACCGTGGTCTATGGCATGTCCGACAACAAGGACGTCTGGTGGGACAACCGCTTCGCCAGCCACCTCGGCTTCAAGGCCAGGGACAGCTCCGAAGTGTTCCGCGAAAAGGTCGAGGCGCAGCCGCTGCCCGCCGCCGATGATCCGGCGCGGATCTATCAGGGCGGCGCGTTTGTCGCTGCGGGCCCGTTCGGCGACTGATCGCTGCGAAACGACACAAAGGAATGAGTATGCAAGCCGAACTGATCGTCGATGCCCGCAATGCCGTGGGCGAAAGCCCGGTGTGGGTGCCGCAGGAAAACGCGCTGTACTGGGTCGATATTGCCAACGGCGGGTTGCAACGCTGGAGCGCCGACAGCGGCCATGTCCACGCCTGGAAAACCCCGGAGATGCTCGCCTGCATCGCTCGCCACAGCCGTGGCGGCTGGGTCGCCGGCATGGAAAGTGGCTTCTTTCATCTACAGCCGCACAGCGACGGCAGCCTCGACAGTGAGCGACTCGCCAGCGTCGAGCACGGCCGCAAAGACATGCGCCTCAACGATGGTCGCTGCGATCGTCAGGGCCGTTTCTGGGCCGGCAGCATGGTGTTGAACATGGGTCTGAACGCGCCCGAAGGTCGGCTCTATCGCTACGGTGCCGGGCAGTCTGGCGTGATTGCAGCGCAACTCGACGGCTTCATTGTGCCCAACGGCCTCGGCTTCAGCCCGGACGGCAAAACCCTGTACCTGTCCGATTCGCATCCCGACGTGCAATTGATCTGGGCGTTCGATTACGACACCGATACCGGCACACCGTCGAACCGCCGCATCTTCGTCGACATGAACCACTTCCCCGGCCGCCCCGATGGCGCCGCCGTGGACGCCGAAGGTTTCTACTGGATTTGCGCCAACGACGCCGGCCTCATCCACCGTTTCGCGCCGGATGGCCGGCTCGACTTCTCGCTGGCCGTGCCGGTGAAAAAACCGACCATGTGTGCCTTCGGCGGCAGCCGGATGGACACCCTTTTCGTCACCTCGATTCGCCCCGGCGATGACCACGATCCGCAATCCCTGGCCGGCGGCGTGTTCGCCCTCAACCCCGGGGTCAAAGGCCTTCACGAACCCGTGTTTGACGATTCCCTGTAACACCTGCACCGCTGCGCCTTGAACACAAAAATAACAAGACTGGAGACTCACCCCCATGTACTTCAAACGCACCTTGCTCGCCGTCGCTTTACCGCTCGCCTTCTCCCTCGCCAACGCCGCTCAGGCGCTGGAAATCAAGTTCGCCGACATTCACCCCGCCGGTTATCCGACCGTGGTTGCTGAAGAAAGCATGGGCAAAGCCCTGACCAAGGAAACCAACGGCGACCTCACCTTCAAGTACTTCCCGGGCGGTGTGCTCGGCTCGGAAAAAGAGGTCATCGAACAGGCACAGGTCGGCGCGATCCAGATGACCCGTGTCAGCCTCGGCATCGTCGGCCCGGTGGTGCCGGATGTGAACGTGTTCAACATGCCATTCATCTTCCGCGACCAGGCGCACATGCGCGCGGTCATCGATGGCGAAGTCGGCGATGCGATTCTCGACCGCATCACAAATTCCGAATTCGGCCTGGTGGCCCTGGCCTGGATGGACGGCGGCACGCGCAACATTTACACCAAGAAACCGGTGCGCAAACTCGAAGACCTCAAGGGCATGAAAATCCGCGTGCAGGGCAACCCGATGTTCATCGAAACCATCAACGCCATGGGCGGTAACGGCATTGCCATGGACACCGGTGAAATCTTCAGCGCCTTGCAGACCGGCGTCATCGACGGCGCGGAAAACAACCCGCCGACCCTGCTTGAACACAACCACTTCCAGAACGCCAAGTTCTACAGCCTGACCGGGCACTTGATCCTGCCCGAGCCGATCGTGATGTCGAAAATCACCTGGGAAAAACTCACCCCCGACCAGCAGACCCTGGTGAAGAAAGCCGCCAAGGCTGCGCAACTTGAAGAGCGCGCGCTGTGGGATGCGAAATCCGCCAGCAGCGAAGAAAAACTCAAGGCTGCCGGCGTCGAATTCATCACCGTCGACAAGAAACCCTTCTACGAGGCCACCGCCTCGGTTCGCGAGAAATACGGCGCGCCTTACGCCGATTTGATCAAGCGCATCGAAGCGGTGCAGTAACCCTCCCAGCCCTCAATGAAAGGCCCGGCAGCGCTGGCGTCCATCGACGTTAGCGGCTGCCCGGTTACGGTGGAACCCGATGAAGAATTCGCTGCTGCGCCTCAACGATGTTCTCTACATGACCTGTATCTGGATCGCCGGCCTGTCCGTACTCGCCATCGCCCTGATCATTCCCTGGGGCGTGTTCGCCCGTTACGCCCTCGGCACCGGCTCGAGCTGGCCGGAGCCGACCGCGATCCTGCTGATGATGGTCTTCACCTTCCTCGGCGCCGCCGCCAGTTATCGCGCCGGTGCACACATGGCCGTGGCGATGGTCACCGACCGTTTGCCACCGAACCTGCGCCGAACCATGAGCATCGTTTCGCAGCTATTGATGGCGACGATCTGCCTGTTCATGACCATTTGGGGCGCCAAGCTGTGCGCCTCGACCTGGAACCAGTTCATGAGCGCCCTGCCAACCTTGCGCGTTGGCATCACCTACATGCCGATCCCGGTGGGTGGCGCGCTGACGCTGGTGTTCGTTCTGGAAAAACTGTTGTTTGGCGACCAGAGCAACCGTCGGGTTGTGCGGTTTGATCTGGTTGAAGAAAGCGAAGGGGCTGCCTGATGGACGCATTGATTCTGCTGGGCAGTTTTATCGCTTTGATCCTGATGGGCATGCCGGTCGCCTACGCCCTCGGGCTGTCGGCGCTGATTGGCGCGTGGTGGATCGACATTCCGTTTCAGGCCTTGATGATTCAGGTCGCAGGCGGCGTGAACAAATTCTCGCTGCTGGCGATTCCGTTCTTCGTGCTGGCCGGGGCGATCATGGCCGAGGGCGGCATGTCGCGGCGGCTGGTGGCGTTTGCCGGCGTGCTGGTGGGTTTCGTGCGTGGCGGCCTGTCACTGGTCAACATCATGGCCTCGACGTTTTTCGGTGCGATCTCCGGCTCGTCGGTGGCCGACACCGCTTCGGTCGGTTCGGTGCTGATTCCGGAGATGGAGCGCAAAGGCTATCCGCGCGATTTCGCCACAGCAGTCACCGTCAGCGGTTCGGTGCAGGCGTTGCTGACACCGCCGAGCCACAACTCGGTGCTCTATTCGTTGGCGGCCGGCGGCACCGTGTCCATCGCCTCGCTGTTCATGGCCGGCGTGGTTCCGGGCCTGTTGATGAGCGCGTGCCTGATGGTGCTGTGCCTGATCTTCGCGCGCAAACGCGACTACCCGAAAGGCGAAGTGATTCCGCTGCGTGAAGCCCTGAAAATCTGCGGCGAAGCGCTGTGGGGGCTGATGGCGATGGTGATCATCCTCGGCGGGATTCTCTCGGGGATCTTTACCGCGACCGAGTCGGCAGCGATTGCCGTGCTCTGGGCGTTCTTCGTCACCATGTTCATCTACCGCGACTACAAGTGGAGCGAACTGCCGAAGCTGATGCACCGCACGGTACGGACGATTTCGATCGTGATGATCCTGATCGGTTTCGCCGCGAGCTTCGGCTACATCATGACCCTGATGCAGATCCCGGCGAAAATCACCACGCTGTTCCTGACCCTGTCGGACAACCGCTACGTGATCCTGATGTGCATCAACGTCATGCTGCTGTTGCTCGGCACGGTGATGGACATGGCGCCGCTGATCCTGATCCTCACGCCAATCCTGATGCCGGTGATTCTCGGCATCGGCGTCGATCCGGTGCAGTTCGGCATGATCATGCTGGTCAACCTGGGGATCGGGCTGATAACGCCGCCGGTGGGCGCGGTGCTGTTTGTCGGTTCGGCGGTGGGCAAAGTCAGTATCGAGAGCACGGTGAAGGCGCTGCTGCCGTTTTACGCGGTGCTGTTTCTGGTGTTGATGCTGGTCACCTACATTCCCGCCATTTCCCTGTGGCTACCGCATTTGGTGTTGTAACAACCTGAAAGATCGCAGCCTTCGGCAGCTCCTACAGAAATCGCATTCCATGTAGGAGCTGTCGAGTGAAACGAGGCTGCGATCTTTTGATCTTCAAATACTCAGGCACGCAACAACATATACCCCGCCACCACCAGACACACACTGGCAAACCCCACCTGCAACGCCCGCGCCGGCACTCGTGCGCACAGCTTGCGCCCGATGATCATGCCAACAACGCTGGCGACGATGAACGCCGCGCCCTGCCCGTCAATCCGCACACCGGCGTGAAACGAGCCGATCACCCCGATCACCGAAATCAGGCTGATCACCATCAACGATGTCGCGACAATCCCGCGCATCTGCACATCGGTCAGTTGCTTGAACGCCGGCACAATCAAAAACCCGCCGCCGACCCCGAGCAACCCGGAAACCACCCCGGTGATCGCGCCCAATGCGGCGAGGGTCGCGGTGCATTTGGCCGTCCAGTCAAAGCGCCCGGTTTCTTCATTGAGCATGCAGTTCTTCTGGCCCCAACTGGCGTGACCGTGATCGCTCGGCCCTTGCTGCTGGCGCTCGCGGCGCAGCATGCGCCAGGCCACCATGACCATCAGCAGGCTGAACAGAATCATCAGGATCTTCTCCGGCAACTGATGCGCGAAGTAGATCCCCAACGGCGAAAACACCGCACCCAACGCCGCAATCAACAGCGCCGCGCGATAGCGCACCAGGCCATGACGCAAGCCATCGATAGCGCCAACCGCCGCCGCACTGCCGACGGCAAACAAGGCCACCGGCGCCGCTTGCGTCATCGTCCAGCCAAGCCCCAGCACCAGCGCCGGCACGGCGAGAATGCCGCCACCGGCCCCGGTCAAGCCGAGGACCAACCCCATCACCACGCCAAACAGACTTGCCAGCAACATAGGGTTTTCTCAGTCGACCTTGGACACACGTGTCAGCCACTCACGGCCTTTGAGCATGCCGTTCCAGTAGAACCACGGCAGCAAAGTTGCCTTGAGCAACCACGCCGAACGCCGCGCCACGGTCGGGTCCAGTGGAAAGGTCGGCAGCAACTTACCGGCATAACCGAACTCGGCGAGGATCACTTTGCCCTTCTCGACCGTCAGCGGGCAGGAACCGTAACCGTCGTACTTCAGCGGCAACGGTTGTTGCTTGCGCAGGGCCAAGAGGTTTTCCGCTACCACCACGACTTGCTTGCGCACCGCCGCCGCGGTTTTCGCGTTGCTGGTGCCGCAGACATCGCCGAGGGCGAACACTTCGGGATAACGCGGATGCTGCAAGCTGTGCGGATTGACTTCGCACCAGCCGGCGGCGTCGGCCAGCGGACTTTGTGCGATGAAATCCGGCGAGACCTGCGGCGGCACAACGTGGAGCAGATCGAAGCTTTTCGCCTCGCGGGTGACGTTGCCGTCGGCGTCCTTGATCTCGAACCACGCGGTTTTCGCCGGGCCGTCGACCTTGACCAGGTTCGAGTTGAAGGCCAGTTGCGCATGGTATTTTTCGATGTACTTCATCAGTGGCGGGACGAACGTCGCCACGCCGAACAGCGCGGCGCCGGCGAGATTGAATTCGACGTTGATGTTGTTCAGTACACCGCTTTTGAGCCAGTGATCGCAGGACAGGTACAGGGCTTTTTGCGGCGCCCCGGCGCATTTGATCGGCATGGCCGGCTGGGTGAACAGCGCTTTGCCGCCGCGCAGTTTCTGCACCTGATCCCAGGTGTATTGCGCGTGCTGGTAGCTGTAGTTGGAGGTGACGCCGTGCTGACCCAGGCTTTCCTGCAAGCCCTCGATTTTCTCCCAGGCCAGGCGCAGGCCGGGGCAGACGATCAGGTTCTGGTAGCTGACCGAGCGTTGATCGTTGAGGGTGAGTTGGCGTTTGTCGGGATCAATGCCGGTGACGGCGGTTTGCAGCCAGTTGACCTGACGCGGCATCACTTTGGCCATGGGTCTTGCGGTGTCTTTCACGTCGTAGGCGCCGCCGCCGACCAACGTCCACGCCGGCTGGTAGTAATGGTGGGTGCTCGGCTCGATGACCGTGATGTTCAGGTGCGGATCACGCTTGAGCAGGCTGGCGACGAAACCGATGCCGGCCGTACCGCCGCCGATGACCACGATGTCTGCACTGATGGATGGGCCCCAGTGTTGATCGTTCATTGCTTGTTCCTTTTGCTGCACGCAAGGATTTTTCCGAGTCAACCACTAAACCTGTGGGAGCTGGCTTGCCAGCGATGGCGGCCTGTCCTTCACCATAGATGTCGGATGTGCCGGCCTCATCGCTGGCAAGCCAGCTCCCACAGGGTACGTGGTGTTCTGGCTGGCATTTATGGCTGTTCCCAGCTTTTGAGGACGGCACCGCAATAAAGCCCCGACAGGGTCTTCATCACTTGAATCACTTCGTGACTGGCGAGGCCGTAGAAAATGTACTTGCCTTCACGACGGGTCGCGACCAGCCCCTCATCCCTCAGGATGCCCAGTTGCTGGGACAGCGTTGGCTGACGCACGCCGGTCATGGTTTCCAGTTCGCCAACGTTGCGTTCGCCCTGAGTCAGCTGACACAAAATCAACAGGCGATCTTCATTGGCCAACGCCTTGAGCAGCGCACAAGCCTTGGAGGCCGAGGCACGCAGTTGGGCGACTTCACATTCGGTCAGACTGGATTGCATTTGCACGATGCCTTCAACGTCACTTAAGCTGCGAACATTATGTTTTTAGATAAAGTGTTGCAACCCATTTCCCTTATTCAGGTTGGTGTCCATGCCCGCGCAGATTGAATCGTTCCTCGACCCCGCCTCCTCGACCTACAGCTACGTGGTCTACGAGGCTGACGGCGGGCAATGCGCGATCGTCGACCCAGTGCTCGATTACGACGGCGCCGCCGGGCGCACCTGCACCGCGCAAGCCGATAAAATCATCGCGTTCGTGCGGGCGCACAACCTGCAAGTGCAATGGCTGCTGGAAACCCACGCCCACGCCGATCATCTGTCTGCCGCGCCGTATCTGCGCCGCGAACTGGGCGGCAAGATCGCCATTGGTGAATCGATCAGTAAAGTGCAGAACGTGTTCAAGGCACTGTTCAATCTGGAGCCGGAGTTCTGTGTCGACGGCTCGCAGTTCGATCACCTGTTCGCGCCGAACGAGTCATTCAGCATCGGCAATCTCAAAGCTACGGCGCTGCATGTACCCGGACACACACCGGCGGACATGGCTTATTTGATCGACGGAGAGCAGATTCTGGTCGGCGACACGCTGTTCATGCCGGATGTCGGCACGGCGCGCTGCGACTTCCCGGGGGGCGACGCCCATCAGTTGTTCAATTCGATCCATAAATTGCTGGCCTTCCCGGCGAGCGTGAAGCTTTACGTTTGCCACGATTACCCGCCAGAAGGCCGCGAGTCGCAGTGCCAGACCACGGTTGGCGAGCAGCGCAAAAGCAACATTCATGTGCATGACGGGGTTGATGAGGCGGCGTTTGTCGAGATGCGCACGCAGCGTGACGCCGGGCTGGGTATGCCGACGCTGTTGCTGCCGGCGATTCAGGTGAATGTGCGGGCGGGGAATTTGCCGGCGGCTGAGGACAATGGCGTGGTGTATCTGAAGATCCCGATCAATAAGCTTTAACGTCAAAAGATCGCAGCCTGCGGCAGCTCCTACAGGAGAAATTGATCGTTCCCACGCTCTGCGTGGGAATGCCCCCGGGGACGCTCCGCGTTCCGCTTCGGGAAGTGACGCAGAGCGTCACGGGCTGCATTATGCGCATCCCATGTAGGAGCTGCCGAAGGCTGCGATCTTTTGATCTTCACGTCCCCAGGGTCAAGCCATTCGCCGGCAGCGGCAGCGCCGTTTTATACCGCACCTGCTTCAACGCAAAACTCGAGCGGATATTCGCCACCCCCGGCACTTTGGTCAGAAAGTCCATCATGAAGCGCTCCAACGACTGAATCGTCGGCACCAGCACCCGGATCAGATAATCCGGATCGCCCGCCATCAAATAGCATTCCATCACCTCGGGGCGATCGGAAATCGCTTCCTCGAAATGCTGCAACGCCAACTCCACCTGTTTCTCCAGGCTGACGTGAATAAACACGTTCACGTGCAGCCCCAGCAGGTCGGCATCCAATAGCGTCACCTGCTCGCGAATCAGGCCTAATTCTTCCATCGCTTTGACCCGGTTGAAACACGGCGTCGGCGACAGGTTGACCGAGCGTGCGAGGTCGGCGTTGGTGATGCGCGCGTTCTCCTGAAGGCTGTTGAGAATGCCGATGTCGGTACGATCCAGTTTGCGCATGAGACAAAACCACCTGTTTTTTATGTTTATGCAGAATTTCTATCTGCAAATCGTCTCCAGCGCAACGAAACAGAGATAAATATTCTTCTTGGCCCGGCCTATGATTGTTGTAGGACAAGATTTCTTCTACCGAAGAATGACTGCCAGCTCACTACAAGAAATTCACAAGATCGAGCGTAGAAGCCATGACCCAAGCGTATGAACCGCTGCGTCTGCACGTCCCTGAACCCTCGGGCCGTCCAGGCTGCAAAACCGATTTTTCCTACCTGCATCTGACCGATGCCGGTACGGTGCGCAAACCTTCCATCGACGTCGAACCTGCCGACACCGCCGACCTGGCGCGTGAGCTGATTCGTGTGCTCGACGATCAGGGCAACGCCCTCGGCCCATGGGCTGAAAACGTGCCGGTCGAGATCCTGCGCAAAGGCATGCGCGCCATGCTCAAGACGCGTATCTACGACAACCGCATGGTGGTCGCCCAGCGTCAGAAAAAAATGTCGTTCTACATGCAGAGCCTTGGCGAAGAAGCCATTGGCAGTGCTCAGGCGTTGGCGCTGAACATCGACGACATGTGCTTTCCGACCTACCGTCAACAAAGCATCCTGATGGCCCGCGAAGTGCCGCTGGTCGACCTGATCTGCCAACTGCTGTCCAACGAGCGCGATCCGCTCAAGGGCCGCCAGTTGCCGATCATGTATTCGGTTAAAGAGGCTGGTTTCTTCACCATTTCCGGCAACCTCGCCACCCAGTTCATTCAAGCGGTCGGCTGGGGCATGGCCTCGGCGATCAAGGGTGACACCAAAATCGCTTCGGCGTGGATCGGTGACGGCGCTACCGCCGAATCGGACTTCCACACCGCCCTCACCTTCGCCCACGTTTATCGCGCGCCGGTGATCCTCAACGTCGTGAATAACCAATGGGCGATTTCGACCTTCCAGGCGATCGCCGGTGGTGAAGCCACCACCTTCGCCGGACGCGGCGTCGGTTGTGGCATCGCCTCGCTGCGCGTTGATGGTAACGACTTCTACGCTGTGTATGCGGCCTCTGCCTGGGCTGCCGAACGCGCCCGCCGCAACCTCGGCCCGACCATGATCGAATGGGTCACCTACCGCGCGGGTCCGCACTCGACCTCCGACGATCCATCGAAATACCGCCCGGCCGATGACTGGAGCCACTTCCCGCTCGGCGACCCGATTGCCCGTCTCAAACAGCACCTGATCAAGGTTGGCCACTGGTCGGACGAAGAGCACGCCGCCGTCAGCGCCGAGCTCGAAGCCGAAGTGATTGCCGCGCAGAAACAGGCCGAACAGTACGGCACCCTCGCCGGCGGCCAGATTCCAAGCGCCGCGACCATGTTCGAAGACGTCTACAAAGAGATGCCGGAGCACTTGAAGCGCCAGCGTCAGCAGTTGGGGATCTGACATGAACGATCACAACAACAATATTCAGTTGGAAACCGCCATGACCACGACCACCATGACCATGATCCAGGCCCTGCGCTCGGCCATGGATGTGATGCTTGAGCGTGACGATAACGTGGTGGTGTTCGGTCAGGACGTCGGCTACTTCGGCGGCGTGTTCCGTTGCACCGAAGGCCTGCAAACCAAGTACGGCGCCTCGCGCGTGTTCGATGCGCCGATCTCGGAAAGCGGCATCGTCGGCGTGGCCGTGGGCATGGGCGCTTACGGTTTGCGTCCGGTCGCCGAGATTCAATTCGCTGATTACGTTTACCCGGCGTCCGACCAGATTATTTCCGAAGCGGCGCGCCTGCGTTATCGCTCGGCTGGCGAGTTCACCGCACCGATGACCCTGCGCATGCCCTGCGGCGGCGGCATCTACGGCGGTCAGACGCACAGCCAGAGCATCGAGGCGATGTTCACTCAGGTCTGCGGACTGCGCACCGTGATGCCATCCAACCCGTATGACGCCAAAGGCCTGCTGATCGCCTCCATCGAAAACGATGACCCGGTGATCTTCCTCGAGCCAAAACGCCTGTACAACGGCCCGTTCGACGGCCACCACGACCGCCCGGTAACGCCGTGGTCGAAACACCCGCAAGCCCAGGTTCCGGACGGTTACTACACCGTGCCGCTGGACGTTGCCGCGATCACCCGTCCGGGCAAGGACGTGACCGTGCTGACTTACGGCACCACCGTGTACGTCTCGCAAGTCGCTGCCGAAGAATCCGGTGTCGACGCTGAAGTCATCGACCTGCGCAGCCTGTGGCCGCTGGACCTGGAAACCATCGTCAAGTCGGTGAAGAAAACCGGCCGTTGCGTGGTGGTTCACGAAGCCACGCGCACCTGCGGTTTCGGCGCCGAACTGGTGTCGCTGGTGCAAGAGCATTGCTTCCATCACCTGGAAGCGCCGATCGAACGCGTCACCGGTTGGGACACCCCCTACCCGCACGCGCAAGAGTGGGCGTATTTCCCAGGGCCGTCCCGAGTGGGCGCGGCGTTGAAACGGGTCATGGAGGTCTGAATGGGCACGCACGTTATCAAGATGCCGGACATCGGCGAAGGCATCGCAGAAGTAGAACTGTCGCAGTGGCATGTCAAGGTCGGCGATCTGGTCGTTGAAGATCAGGTGCTGGCGGACGTGATGACTGACAAGGCGATGGTTGATATTCCATCGCCGGTACACGGCAAGGTGATTGCACTTGGTGGTCAGCCGGGTGAAGTGATGGCGGTTGGCAGTGTGCTGATCAGCATCGAGGTTGAGGGTGCCGGTAACTTGAAAGAGTCCGCCGCACCCGCGCCCGTTAAAGAGGCGCCGGTAGCACCGAAAGCTGAAGCGGTTGTTGAGAGCAAACCTGCTCCTGCCGCCGCGCCACGTCCGGCAGCTGTTTGTCAGGGCCCGATGGTCGCTCGCGAAGCAGACGAACGCCCGCTCGCCTCGCCAGCCGTGCGCAAACATGCGCTGGATCTGGGAATTCAATTGCGTCTGGTGCGCGGTTCCGGCCCGGCCGGTCGAGTGCTGCATGACGACCTCGACGCCTATCTGGCGCAAGGTCAGTCGAACGCCTCGGCGCCGGTGGCCGCTGCTTACGCCCAGCGTAACGACGAAGAACAGATTCAAGTCATCGGCATGCGCCGCAAGATCGCCCAGCGCATGCAGGACGCTACCCAGCGTGCCGCACACTTCAGTTATGTCGAAGAAATCGACGTCACCGCAATCGAAGAACTGCGTGCGCACCTGAATGAAAAACACGGTGCCAGCCGTGGCAAGTTGACCTTGCTGCCGTTCCTCGTCCGCGCCCTGGTCGTTGCTCTGCGCGACTTCCCGCAGATGAATGCCCGTTACGACGACGAAGCTCAGGTCATCACCCGCCTCGGCGCGGTGCATGTCGGCGTCGCCACGCAAAGCGATGTGGGCCTGATGGTGCCGGTGGTGCGTCACGCCGAGGCGCGCAGCCTGTGGGACAGCGCCATAGAAATCTCGCGCCTGGCCAACGCCGCACGCAATGGCAAGGCCAGCCGCGACGAATTGTCCGGCTCGACCATCACCCTCACCAGCCTCGGTGCGCTGGGCGGTATCGTCAGCACCCCGGTGTTGAACCTGCCGGAAGTGGCCATCGTCGGCGTCAACAAAATCGTCGAACGGCCGATGGTCGTCAAAGGCCAAGTGGTGATCCGCAAGATGATGAACCTCTCCAGCTCGTTCGATCACCGCGTGGTCGACGGCATGGACGCGGCACTCTTCATCCAGGCCATTCGCGGCTTGATCGAACAACCTGCCACTTTGTTTGTGGAGTAAGGCTCGCATGCAATCTCTGAACACTACGCTGCTGATCATCGGCGGCGGCCCTGGCGGCTATGTAACGGCGATTCGCGCCGGGCAACTGGGCATTCCGACGATTCTGGTCGAAGGCCAATCGCTGGGCGGCACCTGCCTGAACATCGGCTGCATCCCGTCGAAAGCGTTGATTCATGTCGCTGAGCAGTTTCACCAGACCCGGCATCACAGTCAGCATTCGGCGCTCGGCATCAGCGTTTCCGCGCCGACGCTCGACATCACTAAAAGTGTCGAGTGGAAGGATGGCATCGTTGATCGCCTGACCACTGGCGTGGCTGCCCTGCTGAAGAAGAACAAGGTTCAGGTCATCAATGGCTGGGCCAAAGTCATCGACGGCAAAACTGTCGAAGTCGGCGACACGCGTATTCAGTGTGAGCACCTGGTGCTGGCGACCGGTTCGACCAGCGTCAATCTGCCGATCCTGCCGATTGGCGGGCCGGTCATCTCCTCCACCGAGGCGCTGGCGCCGACATCCGTGCCGAAACGTCTGGTAGTGGTCGGCGGTGGTTACATCGGGCTGGAATTGGGCATCGCTTACCGCAAGCTCGGAGCTGACGTGAGCGTGGTCGAGGCGCAGGATCGCATCCTGCCGGCCTACGACGCTGAACTGACGCAGCCGGTGCACGAGGCGTTGAAGCAACTGGGTGTGAAGCTGTACCTGAAACACAGCGTGCTGGGTTTCGACGGCACGTTGCAGGTGCGCGACCCTGAAGGCGAAACGCTGAACCTGGAAACCGATCAGGTGCTGGTCGCCGTGGGTCGTAAGCCGAATACCCAGGGCTGGAACCTCGAAGCACTGAATCTGGACATGAACGGTTCGGCGATCAAAATCGACAGCCGCTGCCAGACCAGCATGCGCAACGTTTACGCCATCGGTGATTTGAGCGGCGAACCGATGCTCGCTCACCGCGCCATGGCCCAAGGCGAAATGGTTGCCGAGTTGATCAGCGGCAAAACCCGCGAATTCAGCCCTACGGCGATTGCTGCGGTGTGCTTTACCGATCCGGAACTGGTGGTGGTCGGCAAGACCCCGGACGAGGCCAAGGCTGCCGGTCTGGACTGCATCGTTTCCAGTTTCCCGTTCGCGGCGAATGGCCGGGCGATGACGCTGGAGTCGAAAAGCGGTTTCGTGCGCGTGGTCGCTCGTCGGGACAATCATCTGATTGTCGGTTGGCAGGCGGTGGGCGTGGGGGTTTCCGAGTTGTCGACCGCGTTTGCGCAAAGCCTGGAAATGGGCGCGCGACTGGAAGACATCGGCGGCACCATTCATGCGCATCCGACGCTGGGTGAAGCGGTGCAGGAAGCGGCGTTGCGTGCTCTCGGGCATGCGTTGCACCTGTAAAGATCAAAAGATCGTCCGATCGCGGCCCGAGCCTTCGGCAGCTCCTACAGGGGTTCGCCGATTCTGTAGGAGCTGCCGCAGGCTGCGATCTTTTCAGCGATGAACGAGGATTTTTCATAAGCAGGCTAATAAATCTGCTCATCCCTCCATCGTCCGGGCTGCGAAACCGCTCAAGAATGAAGTATTGTTGTGCCCATCCAAAAAACGTCAGAAGCCTTGAACCGTTTCGACGGTTGTTCAGTGATAGAGGGTGTCATGGGTAACGAAAGCATCAATTGGGACAAGCTGGGTTTTGACTACATCAAGACCGACAAGCGCTATCTGTCGTACTTTCGCGATGGCGAGTGGGACAAAGGCACCCTGACCGAAGACAACGTGCTGCACATCAGCGAAGGCTCGACTGCCCTTCACTATGGCCAGCAGTGCTTCGAAGGCATGAAGGCCTATCGTTGCAAGGACGGCTCGATCAACCTGTTCCGCCCGGACCAGAACGCCCTGCGTATGCAACGCAGCTGCGCGCGTCTGCTGATGCCGACGGTCGACACCGAGCAGTTCATCGAAGCCTGTAAAGCCGTGGTGCGTGCCAACGAGCGCTTCATCCCGCCATACGGCACCGGCGGCGCGCTGTACCTGCGTCCGTTCGTGATCGGCGTCGGTGACAACATCGGCGTGCGCACTGCACCCGAGTTCATCTTCTCGATCTTCTGCATCCCGGTCGGCGCCTACTTCAAGGGCGGCCTGACCCCGCACAACTTCCAGATCTCCAGCTACGACCGCGCCGCCCCACAAGGCACCGGCGCGGCCAAGGTCGGTGGCAACTACGCGGCCAGCCTGATGCCGGGCTCGAAAGCCAAGAAAGCCAACTTCGCCGACGCGATCTACCTGGATCCGATGACCCACACCAAGATCGAAGAAGTCGGCTCGGCCAACTTCTTCGGGATCACCCACGACAACAAGTTCATCACCCCGAACTCGCCGTCCGTTCTGCCAGGCATCACCCGCCTGTCGCTGATCGAACTGGCGAAATCGCGTCTGGGCCTGGAAGTGGTTGAAGGCGACGTGCTGATCGACAAACTGTCGGACTTCAAAGAAGCCGGTGCCTGCGGTACCGCTGCGGTGATCACGCCGATCGGTGGCATCAGCTACAACGATCATCTGCATGTGTTCCACAGTGAGACTGAAGTCGGTCCAGTGACTCAGAAGCTTTATAAAGAGCTGACGGGTGTGCAGACCGGCGACATCGAAGCGCCAGCGGGCTGGATCGTCAAGGTTTGATTTGACGGCTCTGGATGTATAAAAGCCCTCCACCGAGTGATTGGTGGGGGGCTTTTATTGCGTTTGGTGGGGATTTTTGTGTAGGGCTTGAGATTTTTTCCCCCTCACCCCAGCCCTCTCCCCCAAGGGGGCGAGGGGGAAAGGGAGCCGATCTCGGTTGTTCTCCAGACTGAAGTTCGACGCGGATTTTCAGGCCGATGTAGTAGGCGAGAACACTTCGGTCAGTCCCCTCTCCCTCCGGGAGAGGGTTAGGGTGAGGGGCTTTTCAGCGTTATCCGTTTACCAAGTCGTTCAGCTATCCCACTCGCCTGCCCATTCTGCTGTTTTCCCATCCGCGCCTGCGTAATCAACCCGGGAATCAACTCCCCCTCCGGCAAATTCTTCCAGAATCGCACCGGCAGATGCCCTTGCATGACCTTCTCGTTCAACCGCGCCGGGTTGAAGATGTGGCTGTAATAGGTCAGCCACAGTTCGCCATGCGGATCGTCGACGTTCTGCGCCAATTGTTGCCATTCCAGCGGGCATTGGCGCTGATGAAGCAGTTGCTCGCCATCGTAATAAACCCCGTCACGCGGCGTGGCGATCAGCCAGCGATGCTGGCCCATGCGCCCGATGAAGTGTTCGCTGGCGCTGTGCAGGATGTCGTGGGCCGGTTCGTGCCACGCGACATATTGCGGGCCGACACTGGATTTCGGCCGTTCAATGAAGCGCACAAACGCATGCAGGTGATGCGCTTCGCGGCGCACTTGTTTGATTCGCCGCTGCAACTCGCTGCCCAGTTTGTCACCGGTCATCATTGCCGTGCGATCACCGTGGCTGACGCGCCACAACACTTCGTACAACAGACTCCAGCGCTGGTCGCCCCGGTATTGCGCGGCTTGCTCCAAGGTATCGAGCAGCACACGCGGGATCTTCGCCATAAACGGCCCCTGCCCTTCAGGCACCGGATCATCATTATTGGCAAACAGATCACCCACGCCTTCCGAGGCCCAGCTCACCAAGCTCGGGTCGATTTCATGGCTGAGCAGCCAGCGCGCCTGTTGGCGCCAGGTGGCGAACAGGTCGTCGCAATCGAGGTTGATCATCCCCACAGCCCCATTTGCTGCGGCATCGGCCTGTCGCGCAGTTGCTGATAAAGCATATGGCTGGTGACCTCGGCCTGCTGCGGGTGGTAGTCGCTGGTGATGATGAACGGTTTGGCCTTGGCCAATACGCAACGCATGCGCGCGACGTCTTCGTAGCGGATCTTGCGTTGCCGGCGCAGCTCGACCAGACGTTCGGTGGTGCGCAGCCCGATGCCGGGAATGCGCGAAATCAGGGATGCTTCGGCACGGTTCAGATCCAGTGGGAACACCTCGCGATTCTGCAACGCCCACGCCAGTTTCGGGTCGATGTCCAACGCCAGGTTGCCCGGTCCCTTTAGCAGTTCGTCGGCGCTGTAACCGTAGCTGCGCAGGAGGAAATCGGCTTGGTACAAACGGTGCTCGCGCATCAGTGGTGGCGCGGCCAGTGGCACGCTTTTCGGACTGTCGGGGATCGGGCTGAACGCCGAATAGTACACACGGCGCAAGCGGTAGTTGCCGTAGAGCGACTGGGCACTGTGCAAAATCGTACTGTCGTCAGTGTCATCGGCGCCGACGATCATTTGCGTGCTTTGCCCGGCGGGCGCGAACTTCGCCGAACGGGGTTCGTTGAGGACCGTTTGCACGCCGGTGTAGATGGTGTTCATGGCCTGTTTGATGGAGCCAATGTCTTTTTCCGGTGCCAGAGTTTGCAGGCTGACGTCGGTGGGCAACTCGATATTGACGCTGAGACGATCGGCGTAGCGCCCCGCTTCCGCGATCAACGCCGGGTCGGCGTCGGGAATCGTCTTGAGATGGATGTAGCCGCGAAACTCATGCTCTTCACGCAACAGCTTGGCCACGCGCACCAGCTGTTCCATGGTGTAATCCGCCGAGCGGATGATGCCGGAGCTGAGGAACAGACCGCTGACGCAGTTGCGTCGATAGAAATCCAGGGTCAGCGCCACCACCTCTTCAGGGGTGAAGCGCGCGCGGGGAACATCACTGGAACGACGATTGACGCAGTATTGGCAATCGTAGAGGCAGAAGTTGGTCAGGAGGATTTTCAACAACGAAACGCAACGCCCGTCAGGCGTGTAGCTGTGGCAGATGCCCATGCCATCGGTCGAGCCCAGGCCAGTCTTGCCCTCGGAGCTGCGCTTGGGCGCACCGCTGCTTGCGCAGGAGGCGTCGTACTTGGCGGCGTCGGCGAGGATGCTGAGCTTGTCGATGATTTGCATGGCGCGGGCTCTTTACTGTTTGGATGTACAGTATAGGGTCGAGCTCGGGGTTACAAGGTGGTAGAAGCGCACCTCGTCGGTCAGGAGCTCCAGATCAAAAGATCGCAGCGTTCCGCAGCTCCTACATGAGATCTCGAACTCCTGTAAGAGCTGCCGAAGGCTGCGATCTTTTGCTCTGGCCGTGTTCAATCGCCAACTCAACGCCAAACCGCGCGGCGATTTCCTTGCGCCCCACCACCGTCAACGCCAGCGCCCGACTGTCCAGATCCTGCGTCACCCATTGGCGCTTCAACGCCGCTTGCAACAACGCCGCCCCCAGCGACCCACCGAGATGCGGCCGGCGCATGCTCCAGTCCAGGCACGGGCAGGCGAACTTGCGCCGCAGCGTGCTCAAATTCTGCACCTCAATGCCCAGCCCTTCGAACAACGCCGCGCCACTGTCGCTCAAGCGATACGCCTGCTCGTCGGTCTCGACCAGCCATCCCGCCTCGATCAAACGGTCATGCAGCAACACCGCGAGTGTCCCGGCCATGTGGTCGTAACAGGTGCGAGCAAATTGCAGTCGATCCGGAGTATGCGGTTTGAACGTCGGCGTGGCGTTCTGACCAATCACCATCAAGGCTTCCAGCGCTTGAGCGACACGTTTGTCGGCGAGGCTGTAATAACGGTGGCGGCCCTGTACGTGCAGGCGTATCAACGCCAGGTCTTTGAGTTTGGCCAGATGCGCGCTCGCCGTTGAAGTGCTGACCTCGGCGATAGTCGCCAACTCCGTACTGGTGCGGGCGTGACCGTCCATCAGTGAACAGAGGATTCTCGTTCGCGCCGGTTCCGCGATGGCGGCGGCCACCTGTGAAACGCCGATGTCCTGGTGATCCGCGTGCATACTTCGCTCCTGGGCGAATGATCGCCGCTGTTGATTTGAAGATACGCGTATCACTTTAATGCCGACAAGCGTGATCTTGTTTTCCTCAACGTCGAAATACTGTCGTCCATTTAATCACTCTTGAAAAAATCGATGCGATTCAATCTGGCACTTAAGCAACTATTGGTATATGCATTCATCTCACAACAAACCCACTTCGAACTTGGCATCCAAATCATTACCGTTGGCACCCACGCGAATATGGCCTGCTACAACCCGGCCACCGTTTTCAAACTTCGTCACCTTGAGAGTGCCGTTGCTAGCATTGGCTGGCAAAACCATTTTACTGGACTGAAAGGTAACTTTCGCTTCAGTCGCGCCCCATGTATCCACAACGTACTCCCTTACATCTGGGTTTCTAATCGTAATTTTGACATGAAAACTCTCATTCACCAGCGGGTTATTCATAAAGTACCAAATTTCACTCCCTGAACCGAGGCTGTACGAAGACATGTACATCTTCAGAATCTCGTACACCCCGTCAGGGGACTTTACAGCACCTTCTAACCAACCAGCTTTAGAGAAACTGGTTTCAGTCGCTTCGACAATAACATCATCCATTTTAGCGCCCTCGGAAAAATCGTGAATAAATTGAGCTCTCCCGAGCCTTTCTTTAAGGCTCGCCGCAGAGTGACACACCCGTAAAGTTTATTTCCTGTGAAACTGACATTGTACATCTACGTTAAAATCAAGAGCAAAATGCACATTCGGCAAAACACACTCACGCCGCAAGAACTTCGAATTTAGCCTGCATCTTATATTTCTCAGTGGCCACTTGCAGACGACCCTCGATAATCCCCGTCAGCACATCAAACCTGGTCACGGCTAACGTTCCAGAGGTTGCTTGCAACATTACAGGCATTCCACTAGGCATAAAAAAAACATGAACCGGATTGGAAGACCTGTCCGTCACCGTGTAGGTCTTTACCACCGGCGGAACTTTGAACTCGACCATTAAAGTCTGTGTCTTCCCGTGTTGATTCCCGCTTATTTTAAACAGCAAGTAAATCAAGCTATAATTAAAGACATCAAGCCGTTTGATTCTTACCAGCTCAAACGAACCGTCTGGTCTGCTGATAGCACCGTCAACCAGACATACTCTGGGAAATTTGTCTTCACTCACACTTGAAACGACATCATTCATTTCTTTTCCTCCAAATACATTTTCTGATTTTCAGCCACTCATTTAGACGTCCTTCCTTCGCCACCAAGTAAATGATCGCCACTGCGGAGTGAAGATACGCGCATCATTTTATTGCCGACAAGCGTGAGATCTCTGCACTCAAATTTCTTTGCGAGTTGCACGACCTAAAGCCGAGCGGCCGTATTCACGACTTTCTCAGCACTTAAATAACTGTCCGACGCATGAACTAATCTAACAACAAAGACACTTCAAACCTGACACCCAGCTTATAGCCAGTTTTCACCTTAATAGATCCCGCAACTACCAGACCGTCGTTCTCAAAATTCGTCACCTCGACCGCTCTTTCGCTCGCTTGGGCAGGTAAAAGCATTTTACTTGCCTGAAAAAAGACTTCAGCTTCATTCGCCCGGCATCCGAGCATCCTCCTTAAAAACATTAAACGAGGTTCAGTTTTGCTCCCCTCTTATAGTATCTGCCCATATCTTGAACATTGCGCCACGCGCCTTTTATCGTCAACTGTCATATCTGACAGTTGACGACACAAAACACTTTTGCAATGTTAGTAAGTTCTCAGCCATCATGATGCGCAAGCCCTTCTTTACTTAAGTATTTTTGGAAAAAAACAGGTTCATCACTACTTTAACTTTTACATAAAACAGCAAAAACCCTATTCAAACATCAGCTAACACATTTCGCTGCACAACGAATCATCGCCCTCAAAAACGGCAGACAGTAGAAGCCCTCTCTCCCACCACAAGGCGGTAAACCATGGACCCGATCATTGCTGCGACGCATGCCGAACCTTATCCCTACTACGCGCAACTTCGCACCGAGGGCGGGCTCGCCTTTCATGCAGGGCTAAAAGTGTGGGTCGCCAGCAGCGCGCGGGCGGTGTGCGCGGTGTTGGCGCATGCCGATTGTCGGGTGCGCCCTGCGCAGGAGCCGGTACCCAAAGCGATCGCTGAGGGCATGGCTGGCAAGGTGTTTGGTCAGTTGATGCGGATGAATGACGGCGAACGCCAACGCTGTCCGCGTGCGGCGATCGAGCCTGCGCTTGAGCTAATTGATGAGGCGCACATTCGAGCCTTGGTGGCCGCTCGATTGATCAACCTAGACGCCGACGGCTTATATAAAGCCATGTTTCGCGGGCCGGTGTGCGTGGTCGCTGCGCTGCTCGGTTTCAACCCGGCGCAGGGTCGAACGATCAGTGCGCTGACCGCCGATTTCGTCGCGTGTCTGTCGCCGTTGAGCAATGACTTGCAACTCGTGGAGGCACACGGGGCGGCTGAGCAATTGCGCGGTTACTTCGTTGAGTTGCTGGCCGAGTCCGACAGCCAACTGCTGACGGCCATTCGGCAACGATTCGAAGGGGATATAGAGGCGTTGATCGCCAATCTGATCGGCCTTTGTTCGCAGACTTATGAAGCCACCGCCGGGTTGATTGGCAATGGGTTGGTGGCACTGAAGCGTCAGCCCGAATTGCGCAGGGCGTCCATGGCTGCGGTGTTGGCTGAGGTGCAGCGCTTTGATCCGCCAGTGCAGAACACTCGGCGGTTTGTGGCTGCGGCTTGTGAGATCGACGGTGTGCGCGTCGAGCCCGGGGATGTGATTCTGGTGCTGCTGGCCTCGGCCAACCGCGATCCGGCGCTTAATGAACAGCCAGACAGGTTTTTGCTGGATCGGCCAAATCGGCGCAGTTTCAGCTTTGGCAGCGGGCGGCATCAGTGTCCGGGGCAAATGTTGGCGATGGAAATTGCCTGTGCGACTGTCAGGAAAATCCTTGATCACGGTGTGAATCTGGAGCGACTGGCCTGGCATTACCGGCCTTCGCTGAATGGGCGGATTCCACTGTTCAATATCGTCGGTGACTGATCGTCCGCCTTCGCGGGCAAGCCCGGCTCCTACAGAGGTTTCTTGCACACCCCGAGACACTGCAGGAGCAAAGCTTGCTCGCGAAAAAGCCCGGAAAAACAACGCATCATTTCGACATCATCCACCAGGCTACAGCGCCTTGCGCCTTTGCCTACAACTACGCCAGAATCCGCCGGCTTGTGCGGCTTGGGGGGCGCCGGTAACTTGGTTCGCGTCACTGAATGTTCAGTGATCGGGTTTAGTCGCTCGGTGTTTTTCCAGGTTCGCGAGCTGTCATTCAGTCAGGTATTTATACGCCTGCGCTAAATGGTAGCTGTGCGCAGGGCGCCTTCGGGCGCGCCGGTAATGCTTGGGTACTGGTCGACTAACCTGCGTACAGCTGCCACCTATTGTTTAGTCGCAAGAACGTGTCAGCCTTCAATGAGGTTGCCCAAGATATGTTCAAAGTAACGCCAAATCCGCCAGAAGCGGATGCCATACCCGAATCCGATCCAACATCCCCTTACTCCACGCTAGACCCGACAAAACTGAACGACGCCGCCGAACGCGCCCTCGATCACTACCTCAAACCCCACGCCCCACCGCAGCGAACACCCAGCACCATGTTCTTGGTCGCCCCGAACATGGACACCGAAACCCTCCTTGCTCACGCCTGCGAATCCATGGCCTCGGCCAGCATCATGCTCAGCGACTTCGCCGGCCTGCTCGAAACGCCCTACCGCAATACCCTGCTCGGCATTCAGCAAGTGGTGATGCTCGGCGAACTCGCCGTCAACCGCGCGCTCGACAACCTGGAGCCGCCGACCAGAAATTGAAGTGGGTTGATGAGGTGAGGGAGCGTACTTCCGCACCTCTGCTTTCTGTTACCAGATGTCTGATGGATCAAACCCAGCTTGTTTTATATCTGTTCTGATATAACCTTTGGCATGGAGACTCTTGCCATCCCTTGCAACACTCCGACGCATCACGATCGGTTCTGAGCTATTACGCTTTTCCTTTCTAACAGGAGAAGTCGATGCCCAGACACAAGGATGTGATGTTTGTCGGGAGTGCGCTCAAAGATCTGCGTGCATTCCCGCTTGATGCCCGAAGGGCTGCGGGTTTTCAGTTGGATCTTTTGCAACAGGGTGAAGAACCTTTTGATTGGCGTCCTATGAAAACCATGGGCCGTGGCGTCAACGAAATCAGGATCACTGAGGATTCAGGAGCGTTTCGGGTGTTTTATGTGGTCAATCGGCCTGAAGCCATTTATGTGCTGCACGCCATGCACAAGACCACACGAAAAACTGAAACGCGAGATATCGAACTGGCTCGCGCCAGATACCAGGAAATAGGTTAGGCCATGAAGGATCATCAAGACCAATCCCTGCGTTTTACAAGCGTCTGGGATGCACTGGAAGACACGCCGCAGGACGCAGCCAATTTGCGTCTGCGGGCCAAATTGATGCGTACGCTTTGCGAGACCATTCGCGCTTGGGAGCTTCCACAAAAGGAGGCAGCCAAGCGTCTGGGCATTACTCAGCCACGCCTCAATGATGTACTCAACGGGAAAATCGACAAGTTCTCCCTTGATGCCTTGGTCAATATTTCGGCAGCAGCAGAGTTGGAAGTAGACATCTGCTTTCCGTCCGGGCCACCGTTGCAGTGGGCCTGAGGACCACTCAGCCCGCCAAGGATTACTTCAACCCGTGCGCTGACGAAACTCCGAAAGGATAAAAGGTTTACCGGCTCTGGGTTAACCTTCGACATCCTCCAGCGCCATCAAAGGCTCGCTGGAGGACTCGACAGCGCCTGCACTCAATCCTCCCGCGTCAAAACCTCCAGCAACTCAATCTCGAAGACCAGATTCGAGTGTGGAGGAATCTTGCCCATCGTCCGCTCGCCATACCCCAAGTGCGCCGGCACCAGCAACTTACGCTTGCCGCCCACCTGCATGCCCATCAGCCCCTGATCCCAGCCCTTGATCACGCGGCCCGTGCCGATCACACACTGAAAAGGTTTGCCACGGCTGTAGGAAGAATCGAACTCGCTGCCGTCTTCCAGCCACCCGGTGTATTGCGTGGTGATCAGCGCGCCTTTGACCGCGGCTTTGCCCTCGCCCACCTGGAGATCGATTACCTGCAGTTCATCATTCATAACAATCACTCTATTGTTCAGCTGGCCGCCGTTTTCCCAGAAATGGCAGAGATTGGCAACCCGAACGCGAAGATCAACGTGGTATCCGAACCGAGTGATGAAGCATTAACATAGCCAACCGCCACTACCTCTCGGATCGATTCACCATGCTGGCAGCGCCCGAATGATTCAGCTCTGGATCGGCCTTGCCATCGGCATTGTCATGTTGGCGGTGATTGCCATGCTTATGTGGCGCGAGCGCGATTTGCGTCGCCAGCTCGCCGAATACCGTGATCTGCTCAGCCGCGCCGCTGAAGGCCGCAACATTCATCAGGACGGCGACGCCGAGCGCTTCAAACGCAGCCAATATTTTGCGCGCATCGGCACCTGGGATTGGGAAGTCGACAGCGATCGGCTGTACTGGTCGGACGCGATCTACAGCATGTTCGGCTTCAAGATCGGTGAGATCACGCCGTCCTACGCTCTGTTCTGCTCCTGCGTACACCCGGATGACCGCATTCGGGTGCGCGACGGTGAACTGCGTTGTCTGCAAACCGGTGAAAACCACGACGAGGAATATCGCGTGGTCTGGCCCGACGGCACGATTCGCTGGCTGCGCGAGACCGGCAACGTGGTGCGCAACGACCACGACGCGGTGATCAAAATGATGGGCGTGGTACGCGACATCACCGAAGAAAAGGCCTCGGCCAGTTACCTGCAACACCTCGCCCACTTCGATCCCTTGACCGGATTGCCCAATCGGCGGGTGCTGGAGCAACGGTTAGCCGAAGCACTGGATCAGGCCCGGCAGACCAACACCCGAGTCGCCCTGGTGTTTGTCGATCTCAACGGCTTCAAAAACATCAATGATCAATACGGCCATGCGGCCGGCGACCGCGTGCTGATCACCACCGCGAACCGGCTGAAGCGCCTCCTGCGCAGCAAAGACACCGTTGCGCGCATCGGCGGCGATGAGTTCGTGGTCATTCTGCAAGGCCTGGCACCGGGTCTCGACTTGCAGGACGAAGCCCGCCGCATCTGCCAGAAAATGTTCGTCGAGTTATCGCCTCCGGTGAGCATCGGCAACGACCAGCGACACATCGGCACCAGCCTCGGCGTCGCGGTGTTTCCCGACCACGCGCCGACCATGGATCGCTTGCTGCACATTGCCGATTTGGCGATGTACGAGGCCAAGCGCAGTGGCAACAATCAATATCGGTTGGGCGGTGGGCAAGTGTTGAGTCACAGCGGCTGGAATGGCCCGTTCAATTCGCAGGCTGGCCAAATGGAACGCCGTTGAAGGTGTGAGTGCAGCACTGGCAACTCGGCGTCATGTTCTCGGCCTTCAAATCGGGATCGACGATTTGCAGAAGGTTTTGCTCATCGACGTACAGGCCATTGAAGTAGCTCGACTCACCCAACCGGACGATGTCCTCGCGCTCGTCTTCCCGGATGGCAACCATCCAGAACAGTGGATCGGGACGGTCGAGGCGAGCCACCGCTTCACTGAAAATCCGGTCCCAATGGCCGCCCACCCGGGACAATAAAAACCGGAACAGCGGCGTGTAATCCAGCCCGTATCGTTTGCCTGGATGCATTGAACCTCGCGATGCTTCGCGGCGGCTTTCGGCTTTGGTATTGCGTTGATCGCGGTAATGCGCGACCGATTCATGACGTCGCACACCCCGGGTGCGCGTGTTGACTTTGCGATACAGCGGTTTCTTGTCCAACCCATTGCTCCTGACATCCGGTCACTCGAGACGCCCCACGGGTTTTACCCGAATGGCGCTCGATTGCAATCAACCGTCCATGGCTAATTATTGCCGGGGTTTAACGCGGCACCGGTTTCATCTCGACGATGGTGCCGTTGGTGATCATCACCATGACGTACTGATCATTGATCTGCACCCATTGCGCCTGGTCGACAGGCTTCTTCAGGCCTTTGGCTTTCCAGTCGAGGGCTTTTTCGCTGCGTTGATAAATATCCGGGGCGCGGTCGTTGACCTTCAATTCGCGGTCGCTGACCGGGGATTGGACGGAGGGATCGCTTGAGGTTTGCGCCGCTTGAACAAGTGGGCTGATCCCGGCAATGCCGGCAACGAGGGCCAGGCTGGCGATTAGGGTTTTGCTGTTCATCGGTGAACCTCCATTGATGTGTGATACCTGAACTCGGACTGCCCGGCTCGGGAATCATTCCTTGTTTTTTGCCTGGGCTGGCTGGGGGATTGTAGTCGTCCGCCGGGCCGCCATCGCTGGCAAGCCAGCTCCCACATGGGGCCAGGGTGTTAGCGAAAGTTGCGGCCCCCGAAAACCTGTGGGAGCTGGCTTGCCAGCGATAGGGCCGATACATTCAACCTCGTCATTGCCTGATCCGCCGCTTTCGCGAGCAAACTCGGCTCCTACAAAAAGCATGCGTCGAGCACATTGATCCGCTTTGCACATCAATGCATGCCAATAATGCAATTAACATCCTGTTACACCTGAGCGACCATCCGCCTCAATAAGAACCGTGCGCTGACTCTCCGTGGCGCACGTCATAAAAGCGGTGGAGTCCTTTACTATGACAGCCTCAATCCCACACGGCGGCTCGCGGGCCGGCGCCATCTTCCGAGTGACCTCGGGCAACTTCCTCGAACAGTTCGACTTCTTTCTGTTCGGCTTCTACGCCACGCAGATCGCGTCGGTGTTCTTCCCGGCGAGCAGTGAATTCGCCTCCCTGATGATGACCTTTGCAGTATTCGGCGCGGGCTTTTTGATGCGTCCGCTGGGGGCCATCGTGCTCGGCGCGTACATCGATGACGTCGGTCGCCGTAAAGGTTTGATCGTCACATTGTCGATCATGGCCAGCGGCACGATATTGATTGTGTTGGTGCCCGGATACGAAAGCATCGGCTTGTTCGCCCCCGCGCTAGTGCTGATCGGGCGTCTGCTGCAAGGCTTCTCGGCCGGTGCCGAATTGGGCGGGGTTTCGGTGTATTTGTCCGAGATCGCTACGCCGGGCCGCAAAGGTTTCTTCACCGCCTGGCAGTCGGCCAGCCAGCAAGTGGCGATCATCGTTGCCGCCGCATTGGGCTTCGCGCTGAACGCGTGGATGGCGCCGGACGTGATTGCCGACTGGGGCTGGCGGATTCCGTTTTTCGTCGGTTGCATGATCGTGCCGTTCATCTTTCTGCTGCGCCGTAACCTGGCAGAAACCGAAGAGTTCGCCGCCCGCAAACACCGCCCAAGCATGCGCGAAGTGTTCCGTACCCTTGGCCAGAATTGGGGCGTGGTCCTCGGCGGCATGTTGATGGTCGCCCTGACCACCACCGCGTTTTACCTGATCACCGTGTACGCGCCGACGTTCGGCAAAACCGTGCTGCACCTGAGCACGTCCGATGCGCTGCTGGTGACTTTGCTGGTGGGCGTGTCGAACTTCTTCTGGCTGCCGATTGGCGGCATGTTGTCCGACCGTATCGGTCGTCGTCCGGTGCTGATCGCGATGTCGCTGCTGGCGCTGGCCACCACCTACCCGGCGCTGTCGTACCTGGTGCAGGCGCCGAGCTTCAGCCACATGTTGCTGTCGCTGCTGTGGTTGTCGTTCATCTACGGCATGTACAACGGCGCGATGATTCCGGCGCTGACCGAAATCATGCCGGTGGAAGTGCGCGTCGCCGGTTTCTCCCTCGCCTACAGCCTGGCCACGGCAATTTTCGGTGGCTTTACCCCAGCGATGTCGACCTTCCTGATTCAGTACACCGGCGACAAAGCCGCGCCGGGTTACTGGATGAGTATCGGCGCGCTGTGCGCGTTGTGCGCCACGCTGTACCTCTATCGCCGCGCGGGCGGCCGCCTGCAACCGGTCGCAGCATAAGGAACCATGACCATGAAAAAACTCTTCAACTTCGCCGCCATCGCCCTCTGCGCTTTCAGCGCCCTGGCACACGCTGAACAGCTGAACGTGATGACGTCGGGGGGCTTCACCGCCGCCTATAAAATCCTCGGGCCGAAATTCGCCGCCGCCAGCGGCAACACCCTCGACACCCAACTCGGCCCGTCGATGGGCAAGGCCCCGGAAGCGATCCCCAATCGCCTCGCGCGCGGTGAGCACGCCGACGTGGTGATCATGGTCGGCTACGCCCTTGATGATCTGATCAAGCAAGGCAAGGTCGACCCGGCTTCTCGTGTGGAACTGGCGGATTCGCGGATCGGCCTGGTGGTGCGCGAAGGCGCGGCGAAACCGGACATCAGCAGCGTCGACGCACTGAAGAAAACCTTGCTCGACGCGCAGTCGGTGGCCTACTCCGACAGCGCCAGCGGCGTGTACATCCAAGAGCAGTTGTTCAAGAAGCTCGGCATCGAAGATCAGCTGAAACCGAAGGCCAAGATGATTCCGAAAGTCCCGGTCGGCTCGGTGGTCGCCACCGGCGACTATCAACTGGGCTTCCAGCAGGTCAGCGAATTGCTGCCGGTGCCGGGCGTGAGTTTCGTCGCGAAGATTCCGGAATCGGTGCAGTCGGTGACGCGCTTTGCTGCCGGGATTCCAGTTGGCGCGCAGCACCCGCAAGAGGCGAAAGCCCTGCTCGCCTACCTCGCCGCACCGGCTGCACAATCTGACGTGCAGGCCACCGGGCTGGATTCGGTCAAACGTTGATCGTTGGCGGCTGGACTTTCATTTCCACCACCAGCCGCTCCAGTTCCAATGCCGCCGGGGTCAACGTACGGCCCCGGCGCTTGATGATGCCGACACTGCGCATCACCTGCGGATTGGTCAGCGGCACCCGCGTCAGGATCGGATGATCCGGCCCCGGCAGCGCCATCAGCGGCACCGCCGCCACCCCCAACCCGGCCTCGACCAGACCGATCATGGTCGTCACGTGCTTGGTTTCACAGATGCTCTGACGCTGCGGCACCACGGTGCTCAGGGCCTGATCGAGCAAAAACCGGTTGCCGGAAGTCTTGTCCAGCGAGATGTAATCCTGCTGATAGAACTCGTCCCACGTCACGCTGCTACGCCCGGCCAACGGGTGATCGCGGCGACAAGCGACGACGTAGCACTCCTGCACAAGCGCTTCGAAGTCGACTTTGGCATCCTGCGTGCCCAAAAAACTCAAGCCAAAATCCGCCTCGCCATTGACCACCGCGCTGAGCACATCGTGAGCGCTGGAATCGAGAACTTTGACTTTGATGCGCGGGAATTGCTGGTGATAGCGGGCGACCACCCGCGGCATGAAGTAGTACGCCGCCGACGGCACGCAAGCGACGGTGACGTGGCCCAATCGGGTTGAAGCCACTTCGCTGATGCCCAGCAACGCCACATCGAGATCATCCAGCAGACGCTCGACACTCGGCATGAAACCGCGTCCGGCCTGAGTCAGGCTGACCTTGCGCGTGGTGCGTTCGAAGAGTTTTACGCCGAGGGCGTCTTCGAGCTTTTCGATACGTCGGCTCAACGCCGGTTGCGACAGGCGCACAGTGTCGGCGGCCTTGCGGAAACTGCCCTGCTCGACCACCGCGCGAAAGGCTTGCAGATCGTTGAGGTCGAAGTTGATGGCCATGGCAAGTCTCGGACAGATTGATACACAGGGGTTATAAATGTAACCAATTGATGCCAATTATCACAGAAACAACGAAAATCCCCTGTAGGAGCTGCCGCAGGCTGCGATCTTCTGATCTTGCTTCTGTGGAATCGAAAGCAAGAGCAAAGGATCGCAGCCTCGTTGCACTCGTCAGCTCCTACAGGGGATCTTTGGTGGATCTGGAAACGATTCAGCCCTTATCCTTGTCGCCCCCGCCGTACCGCTGTCAGGAGTAAACCCATGCCCCATGAAGGCAATCTGTTGCAAGCCGCTGTCGTGTTTCTGTTCGCGGCGGTGCTCACTGTGCCTTTGGCCAAACGTCTGCAATTGGGCGCCGTGCTCGGCTATCTGTTTGCCGGGGTGATCATCGGCCCTTCGGTGCTGGGCCTGATCGGCAATCCGCAGAGCGTGGCGCATATTTCCGAGTTGGGCGTGGTCTTGCTGTTGTTCATCATCGGCCTTGAGCTGTCGCCGCGACGTTTGTGGGTAATGCGCAAATCGGTGTTCGGCGTCGGTCTGGCGCAGGTGCTGCTGACGGCTTCGGTGATTGGTGTGTTGGCGTTGTCGGTGTTTGGCCAACCGCTGAACAGTGCGATTGTGCTGGGGCTTGGCCTGACGCTGTCTTCCACGGCGTTTGGTCTGCAGAGCCTTGCCGAGCGCAAGGAACTGACCAGCCCGCATGGTCGCCTGGCGTTCGCCATTCTGCTGTTCCAGGACATCGCCGCGATCCCGTTGATCGCCTTGGTACCGATGCTCGCGGGTGGCAATCACACCACCAGCACAGCTGAAGATATCAATCATGGTTTGCAGGTGCTCGGCGGTATCGCGGTGGTTGTGGTCGGTGGGCGATATTTGTTGCGTCCGGTGTTCCGCGTGGTGGCGAAAACCGGTCTGCCGGAAGTGTCCACCGCCACCGCATTGCTGGTGGTGATTGGCACAGCGTGGCTGATGGATCTGGTCGGCGTGTCGATGGCGTTGGGGGCGTTTCTCGCCGGTCTGCTGCTGGCGGACTCGGAATATCGGCATGAGCTGGAAGCGCAGATCGAGCCGTTCAAGGGCCTGCTGCTGGGGCTGTTTTTCATCAGCGTCGGCATGGGCGCGAACCTGAGCCTGTTGCTGAGTACACCGATCACCGTGTTGGGGCTGACGCTGCTGTTGATTGGCCTGAAACTGCCGCTGCTGTTTGTGGTTGGACGCCTGGCCGGTGGGCTGAACAAGATCAGCGCCATCCGCCTCGGCATCGTCCTCGCCGCTGGTGGTGAATTTGCTTTTGTGGTGTTCAAGATCGGCCGCGATCAGGGGCTGTTCGAGCCGCGCCTGTATGACCTGCTGGTGCTGACCATCACCCTGTCGATGGCATTGACGCCGTTGTTGCTGTTGATTTGCGCGCGCCTGGTCAGCCCGAAAGTGCAGCCGGTGGAAGTGCCGCAACAATACCGTGAGATCGACACTGACACGCCGCGCGTGGTGATTGCCGGTATGGGCCGGATGGGCCAGATCGTCGCGCGTATTCTGCGCGCGCAGAACATCAAGTTCGTCGCGCTCGACACCTCGGTGGAAACCATCGAACTGTCGCGCAGCTTTGGCGGTGTGCCGGTGTTTTACGGCGACCCGATGCGCCCGGAAATCCTCAACGCGGCCAAGGTCGGCGAGGCGGAGTATTTCGTGATTGCCACGGATGACCCGGAGACCAACATCAAGACGGCCGAGGTGGTGCGCAAGCTGTATCCACACATGAAAATCATCGCCCGGGCACGTAACCGTCAACACGTGCACCGTTTGGTGGACGTTGGCGCTGAAGCGATTCGCGAGACGTATTATTCAAGTCTGGAAATGAGCCGGCGAACGCTGGTTGGCTTAGGGCTGACCCAAGCTCAGGCCGATGCCCGCATCAAGCGCTTCAAGCACCACGACGAACAGGTGCTGGAGGCGCAACACGCGATTTACGACGACGCGGCAAAAGTCCTGCAAACCGCCCAGGAAGCCCGGGCGGAACTGGCGCGGTTGTTCGAATCCGACCAACTCGAAGAACAATCACGCAAATCTTGAGCCTCACCTGATTGTTCCCACGCTCCGCGTGGGAATACAGCCGGGGACGCTCCGCGTTCCAATTCGAAAGCTGGAACGCGGAGCGTCCCTTGAGGCATTCCCACGCAGAGCGTGGGAACGATCATCTTGCCGAGGTCAGGCCAGTTCTAATTCCAATGCTGGTTTGACCGAGGCCACTTCGAAGCGGTCCGCCAGGAACGGTGTGATGTCCAGTGGCAGCGGTTCGTCGTTGACCAGTTTGTCGAGCAGTACGCCGGTGATCGCCGAGGTCAGGATGCCGGTGCGGAAGTGTCCGCAGGCATTCAGGTAACCTTCTACGCCACGCATTGGCCCGAGGATCGGCAACTCATCCGGCGACCCCGGGCGCAAGCCTGCCCAGGTGCGTTTCAGGTTGACGTCCTTGAGTTCCGGCAGACAACGCACGGCGCCCTGCACCAGCCCGGCGATTTCCGGGTAGGTGGTGGTGACGTCGAAACCTTTGTCTTCGGTGGTGCTGCCGATGAGGATCTCGCCGTTGTCCTTTTGCGCCACGTAGCAGTCGCTGGTGGTCAGGCAGCCGTTGAGGATCTTCGGCATGCGCTCGGTCAGCAGGATCTGGCCTTTGACCGGTTTCACCGGGATCCGAATCCCCGTCGCCCACTCACTCAAATCCGCCGCCCAGGCACCACTGGCGTTGATCAGGGTCTTGCAGTGGAACACGCCCTGCTCGGCCGTCTGCACGCCGGTCACCCGCGTGCCGTGATGCAACACGCCAGTGACGTTGGTGTTGACGTAGATGTCGACGCCGTTCTGCCGCGCGCCTTCCATGTACGCGTCGGCGAGGCGGAACGGGCTGACCTGGTGGTCGCAGAGAAATTCCAACGCGCCGCGTGCTTCATGGCTGACGCTCGGTTCGGCTTCGCGCAATTGCGCTTGATCGAGCCAGCGCACCTGATCAGCCAGATGCGGAATGCAGCCGACGATGTGTTCGGCGTAGAGCCGGTCTTCGTCGTCATAAATCACGAACTTCAGCCCGGTCTTTTCGAACTTGAAATCCATCCCGTGGTTATCTTTCAGCTCGCGGTGCAGCGCCGGGTACAGGGCGTTGGACTGCAAGGCGAAGTCAAAGAACGACTCCGGCAGGATGTGCGGCGTACTCGCGTCCACCGCCACCGCCGCGCCCTGGGTTTCACGCTTGCGATTGGCCGACATCATGCGGAAGAAAATCACCCCGCAGCCGAGGCCGACCGATTCACCGATCGCCCACAAGCCACCGGCCGAGGCACGGGTCGCATTGCCCGGGCGCTTGGCATCGATCAGCGCGACCTTGAGGTTTTTCCGTTTGGACAGTTGATAGGCGCACGACGCCCCGATCACGCCACCACCGGCGATGACCACATCGTAGAACTTACTCATGGGAAGCGGCCTCCGTGCCGACAGGATGGAACGCGGAAAAAGGTATCGGATCAATCGGAAAACGCGGCCGCAGCCAACCGACGTCCTTGCGCCCGGTGGCCTGACGCAGCCGGTCGCTGCAATAGCCAACACACATCCGCCCCTGGCAGTCGCCCATGCTCACGCGAGTGCGCATTTTCAGGCTGGCAATGTCTTGCACGCCCTGCTCCAGCGCGCGATCGATGTCGGCACGGGTCGCATGTTCACACCGGCAGATCACCGTGTCGGCGGCGGGCAATGCGGTCTGGCCGACGCCGCGTTCGGTGTAGCGGTCGACGGCGGCGCGGAAGCGTACGATGGCTTTGAGTTTGCTCAGGTAACGGTCGCGGCGCACACGCGCCAGTTCGTCTTCAAGCACACCTCGCTGCAACAGGATTGACGTTGCGGCGATCTTGCCCGCGAGCATCGCCGCTTCACCGCCACGAATCCCGCCCATGTCACCGGCCAGGTGTACGTGGGGTTCGTTGCTTTGCTGCCAGAGGTTGGCATTGGCGCGCAGGTAACCGTCGTCACTGAAACCGTGATCCAGGCCCATCTGCTGACTCAGTTGCGTGCGCGGAATGAAGCCGTAACCAACCGCCAGGGTCTTCGCTTCGAAGCGTTCGACACGCGACAGGTCAGGCTCCCAGGTGGCCGAATACGGTGCGACGCTGACGCTTTTCAATTCACCCTCGCCATGGGCATCGACCACACCCCAACCGTACTGCATCGGGATGCCGTGCAGTTTCAGGTAGGCGAGCATGCTCAAACCGTCGAGAAACAGCTGCGGCTTGTTCAACAGCGCCAGGCTCTCACGGGCAATCTTGCCGAACGCACAGGCCTCATACACGCCGGCCACGCTGACGCCCGAAGCGTGCAACTGCGTCGCCACCAACGGCAGCAACGGCCCAGTGCCCGCGATGATCACTGGCCCTTGCGGCTTGACCACGCCACTTTTGATTTGCAGTTGCAGGCCACCCAGCATGATCACCCCCGGCAACGTCCAGCCCGGGAACGGCACGCTGCGCTCATGGCAACCAGCGGCGAGCAGCAACTGCGCATACTCGATCTCGTGCAACTGCTCGTCACCGTCCACCACCACCAGGGCGCGGGTGCCTTCAGCACCGACCACGCGGTGGTTGAGGCGCACATCGATCAGCCCGGATTGCTCCTGAAAATCACCGTGCAGTTTGCCCAGCGCCTCGGAATAACGCGGGCCCAGATAATCCAGTTGCACGCCGTCACGTAGCGGCCCGCGATAAACCACACCGCCCAGGCGCGAGGCTTCTTCCAGCAAGGTGCAGCGCACACCGTGGCGCGCCAGTTCGATGGCCGCGGCCATCCCCGCCGGGCCACCGCCGACAATCACCGGTTGCAGGTTCATACGACCTCCTGCGCGCTGATGCGGTTGACCTGGGTTTCAATCTGCATGCCGTCGCGCACCACGGTCTGGCAGGCGCGGCGTTTGTGCCGGCCGTTGATTTTCACCAGGCAGCACTGACACACGCCCATGCCGCAGTAGGCACCGCTGATCTGATCGTGATCGTTGCGTGCGATCTGTCGCACACCGAGGGACTGGATAACGCTGAGGACGGTTTCGCCGATGGCGGCGGTCACCGCTTGGCCATTGATGTGGACGGTCATATCCGCCTGCGCCAACGGCTGGATATCGAAGGTTCTTTCTAGGCAGTGCATTGCGATGTTCATCCGTGAAATTTCGGTTGAGGTTGTGTCAGCTCCTTGCTGCACTACACCGTGTCGACGCGTTTATAGCTGTGATTGGGGCGTCGACGCAGGTACTCCGTCAGCGCAACCAAGGTGCGCGTGAAGCACTGTAGTTCATACCTCAGCAAAGGCCTGGATCATTTACGTTAGGCGATATCGCCAGGCGAAATATTGATCCAGGCCAGTGAAAACAGTCGGATTGTTCAACGATCAGTTGGAGAAGACGAACTGCCCCTTGATCTTTTTCGCGCCGATAAAACCCAGGTCCGGGAACAGCAGCGATTTGACCCAACCGGCGTAGAACACGATCGCGAAAGTGATGCCGACGGCAATCACGGTCGACAGCGGATCCTCCTCATAGCCTTTGAACATGCGCGACACCTGGCTGATGTTGAGGATGATGAAGACCGTGTAGGCCGCCGCGACGTTTTTGTAGAAGCACCAGGCAAACAACAGCGGGACGCCGCCGGCGATCAACATCATGGTCAGTGCCAGGCCGGCGCTGACTTCGTAAAACAGAAAGAACCCGGACACCGCACCAATAAATGCCTGAATACAGATCAGCACGATCAACAACGTGACCTTGAGTGAGTGTTTTTCTCTGAGCACCGGATCCGGCCGGGCACCGATCCAGGCCGCCAACACCCGATCCTTGACCTTGCCGCCCGACAGCGCCTTGAACGTTTCGGTTTTCGAACGCCCGGCCTCGAGCATTTCCACCAACTGGCGTTTGATTTCCTTCTTGTCCAACGTGTTCATCCTTAAAGAGGTGAAAGCGGCCGATCCACTTCCGACGGCGATTCTCGCCGCTGGCCCCCCAGAATGCAAAAAGCCGCTACCACCCGAAGGTGGCAGCGGCCGAGGCATGGGCCCCAATGGTTCGTTGAATCAGTGCACGAACAGGGCGATCAGGATGATGATCGGGATCGGTACACCGAGGAAAAACAGCAGTAATGAGCGCATGGTGATGCTCCTTGTTAACGGACTGGAGTGGTCGTGGTGTAGGTGTCGACTTCAACGTACTCAACCGCATCCCGGCGACGACCGCCGAAGGTGGCTGCGAAGCTGGCAAAGAACGCACCGGCCAACAGCGCGACGAACATCCACAGCGACGTCACGGCAGCGACTTTGGCGGCAGTGTCAGCGGCTTGTTGAGCTTTCAGCTTGGCGTCGGCAATGGCTTTTTGAGTGCGGGCGTAGATCTCGTCGACACGACGTTCAGCATCGGCTTGACTCAGGTTGGTCCGTTGCGCCACCAGTTGCGCCAGATAGGTACGGTCTTCGGCGCTGAGCTGACCGTTGGCCAGGCTCTGGGCGAAGATGCGCGCTACGGCGCCATGTGCGGCGTCATCGCTGACAGAAGCCGGACGGTCATCGCGGAAAAGGTTGTCGATGTAGTAGCCGTACTGGTTGCTGTCGGTGTTGGCCGCAGCAGTACCGGCCGCTTGGGTCATGGCACTGGCTGCGCCGCCGGCGACACTGGCACCGGCCTGCACACCACCACTGATGACGCTACTGACCGAGCCCACCACCAGAATCGCAGTGACCAGCGTCGCCACACACCAGGCGAGGAAGCCATGGGCGGTATCACGGAAATACACTTCATCGCCGTGCATGTTCGCCCACTTCACCCGCAGGCGACCGGCGATGTAGCCACCCATGCCGGAAGCGATGATTTGCGTCACTGCCAGCCAGACGATTGTCGATATGCCCAGGCCCTTGGCGCTGACGCCCTCTCCGGCCCACGGTGAAACGGCAGAGAAACCCAAACCGAAACCGAGCAAAACCAAAATCATCGACAGGGCAGCGGCAGCCGCAGCACCGGCGAAAATCGCGCCCCAGGACACGCCCGAAACGCTGCTCGACTCTTCAACGGCGGGATAAAACCCATCAGGGGATCTATTCATTGTTGTTCTGCTCCAGGCATGAAAAATGGTGTTACAACTCGTCACGAGAGGAATTGCAGCGACCGTGCCAGAAACCGAAATAAAATAAATCGCTGTTATTCAGCAAGTTACAAAGAATGAACTTCCTCAGACCATGCAATTTGCAACAAGCGCCCGATAACAGCGGGTTTTATGCATTGGCACAAATGCCAGTTATTTACGTTTGTAGCTCTTGTTACCGCTCGGCGTCAGGCAATACACCCCGCCACGTGGTCCGGTACAGAATGAACCGGTACCACAGGCGCAACCCTCATCGCTCTGAAGGAAATTTTGCGGCCGTGCCTGCTGGCGCTCGCCAAACATCGCTGCGCAGCTTTTCTTCGAGCCGCTGATCGAGCCGTCATTGCACAGGAACAAGTCGCCGTCGCAGCGATCAATCCCGCCTTTCTTCCCCGAACAAGGCGTGTTGGCCGCCCAGGACGAAGCGCTGCCGATCACCAGCAACAGGCCGAAAATTGGCATCCAGCCACGGCGAATCGAAATACGCACGGAACCACTCCTGTTTTAAATTATGGCCAGATGATATCAACGTTCGTGCAAATTAATCGCCAAGGCGCGCAAATGACAGCTACAACATGAAAGTTAATTTAAAGCGTCACGGAAAATTCTTGGCAAAATGCTGCCATTCCGTTTGAACCGATCAAGGCCTGCGCTATGACTCGTATATTGACCATCGAAGACGACGCCGTGACCGCCCGGGAAATCGTCGCCGAACTGAGCAGCCACGGGCTCGACGTCGACTGGGTCGACAATGGCCGTGAAGGCCTCGACCGCGCCGTGAGCGGCAATTACGACCTGATCACCCTCGACCGCATGTTGCCGGAGCTCGATGGTTTGGCCATCGTCACCACGCTGCGGACCATGGGCGTGGCCACGCCGATTCTGATGATCAGCGCCCTTTCCGATGTCGATGAACGCGTGCGCGGCTTGCGTGCCGGTGGCGATGACTACCTGACCAAACCGTTCGCCACCGATGAAATGGCCGCGCGGGTTGAAGTCTTGCTGCGCCGCCAGAACAGCGTCGCCACCCAGGCGACGACGTTGCAGGTCGCCGACCTTGAGCTGGATTTGATCAGCCACGAAGCGCGCCGCGCCGAGCAGGTGCTGACGCTGCTGCCGACCGAATACAAGCTGCTCGAATTCCTCATGCGCAACAGCGGCCAGATCCTCTCGCGGATGATGATTTTCGAGGAAGTCTGGGGTTATCACTTCGACCCGGGCACCAACCTCATCGACGTGCATATCGGCCGTCTGCGCAAGAAGATCGACGCGGTGGGCAACGTTCCGTTGATCCGCACGGTACGGGGCTCGGGTTATGTCATTGCCGAACCCGTCTGACGGCTGGCGCTCCTCCAGCAGCCGTTTGCTGGCGCTGTACAGTTCGCTGTTCGTGGCCTGGAGCGCGATCCTCATGGGGGTCATGTATTACGAGGTGTCCGGTTACCTCGATAACCTCGCCAAACATTCGCTGATGCAACGTCAGCATTTGTTCTCGCACTTTCGCGGTGCGCAACTGGAAGAAGCCCTCGCCGCGAGCATGACCTTCGACATTCGCGGCATCGACGCCTATGGCTTGTTCGATGCGCAGGGCACGTATCTGGGCGGCGCACTGCAGCAGATCCCCGAGGGCCTGCCGCTGGACGGCAAGATCCACATGCTCGCCGACTGCGCCGATTCCGACGACCCGACCCTGCCCAATGACAGCTGCGACGCCGTCGCCACACAAACCCGCGACGGGCGCTGGCTGGTGTTGCTGCGCGACAACGGTTCGTTGTTTGCGGTAACCCGGATCATTTTGCACGCGTTGTTTTGGGGTGTGTCGCTGACGATTCTGCCGGGGATTGCCGGCTGGCATTTGTTGCGGCGGCGACCGTTGCGGCGTATTCGTGCGATCCAGGCCAGTGCGCAGTCGATTGTTGCCGGCGACCTGACGCATCGATTGCCGCTGTCCAACCGTCGCGATGAACTGGACATGCTCGCGGCCATCGTCAACGCCATGCTTGAGCGTATCGAACGCTTGATGAATGAGGTCAAAGGCGTCTGCGACAACATCGCGCATGATTTGCGCACCCCGCTGACGCGTCTGCGCGCGCAGTTGTATCGCATGCAGCAGCAGGCTGGCGAAGGTTCGCAGGAAGCGGCGCAACTGGATCTGGTGCTGGCGGAAGCGGATACGCTGATGGCGCGGTTTCGCGGGTTGTTGCGGATTTCCGAGCTGGAGGATCGGCAGCGGCGCTCAGGGTTTGTCGAGCTGGATCCGGTGCAACTGCTGGAAGAGCTGCATGAGTTTTACCTGCCACTGGCCGAGGAAGGCGAGTTGCGTTTTGACTTGAACATGCCGGAGACGTTGCCGGCGCTGAACGGTGATCGGGCGTTGCTGTTTGAAGCGTTGGCCAATCTGCTGAGCAACTCGATCAAGTTCACGCCACCCGGCGGCACGGTGATGCTGCGCGGAGTGAATGCCGGTGGGCAGACGCGGATTGAAGTGCACGATTCAGGACCGGGGATTCCCGAGGCCGAGCGCGAGGCGGTGTTCCAGCGTTTCTATCGCGCCGAGGGCGGACAACCGCAGGGTGGTTTTGGTTTGGGCCTGTCGATTGTCGCGGCGATTGTCAGCCTGCATGGCTTCAGCCTCGAAGTCGGCAGCAGCGATCTGGGCGGCGCGAAACTGCTGCTCGATTGCCGACAAAGCCTGATCGAAAATTCCTGACCTCCACCTGATATTCCAGACTAATACGGCCCTTGTGGGAGCTGGCTTGCCAGCGATAGCGGTGGTTCAGTCACCTCCATTGGCGACTGACCCACCGCCATCGCTGGCAAGCCA
>NZ_RWIL01000056.1:0-2555 GCF_009764635.1 Pseudomonas sp. PB103
GCTGGCTTGCCAGCGATGAGGCCAGGTCAGACACCATCAAAACCTGCTACTGGACCAGTTGATTGATCTCAATGATCGGCAACAACACCGCCATCACAATCACCAGCACCACCCCGCCCATCACCACGATCATCAGCGGCTCCAGCAGCGCCGTCATGCCCATCGCCCGCCGCTCGATATCGCGCGACAGGGTTTGCGCCGCGCGCTCTAGCATGGGTGGTAGTGACCCGGTTTTTTCGCCGCTGGCGATCAGGTGGATCAACACCGGGGGGAAGACGTTTTCCACACGCAACGCTGCCGCCAGGTTGACGCCTTCACGCACCTTGGCCGTCGCTTCACTGACGCTCAAACTCAAGCGGTCGTTGGACAAGGTCTGCCGCGCCGCCTCCAGCGCCCGCAACAACGGCACCCCCGCGCCGCCGAGAATCGCCAGGGTCGAGGCAAAACGCGCGGTGTTCAGACCGAGGATGAAACGCCCGAACAGCGGCAACTTCAGCACCCGATGATGCCAGCTCAAACGCGCCGCCGGATTGCGCAGGTACAAGCGCCAGCTCCAAAACGCGCCGGCCATGATCCCGGCGCACAGCCAACCCCAACTGCGGATGAAATCACTGGCGTTTAGCATCGCCAGGGTCAGCCCCGGCAAGTCCTGCCGCGCCTGAGAAAACGCGCTGACCACCTGCGGCACCACGTAACTGAGCAGGAAAATCACGATGCCGATCGACACCAATCCAACCACGCCCGGATAGATGAACGCGGTGAGAATCTTGCCCCGCAGGTTGTTGCGCTCCTCGATGTAATCCGCGAGCCGCTCCATGACCTGCGCCAGATCGCCGGACTCTTCCCCGGCCGCGATCAGTGCGCGGTAAATCTCGGGAAAGTCTCTCGGTCGCGCGGCCAGCGATTCCGCCAGACGCATACCGCTGCGCACATCCGCACGCACAGCGCTGAGGGTGTGGGCGATGTGTTTTTTTTCGGCCTGCTCGACGGTGGCACTCAGCGCGGCTTCCAACGGCAGACTGGCGCCGAGCAGACTCGCCAGTTGCCGTGTGGCCCAGGCCAGATCGTTGTCCGAGAGTTTGGCGCTGAACAACCCACCGCCGCCGTGCTGGGCGACATTGCTTTCCTTGTGCACCGACAACGCGGTCAACCCGCGCCCGCGTAATGTTGTGAAAGCGGCGCTTTGACTGTCCGCCTCAAGGTGCCCGGATTCGATCTTGCCAGTGGCATCAGCAGCTTCAAAACGATAGCGATTCATCAGGCGTCCCGTGTCACACGCAAGATTTCTTCAGGGGCCGTGGCGCCGCTGCGAATCCAGCGCTCGCCGTCCTCACGCAGGCTGAACATCCCGGCTTTGGCCGCTGAGGCGCGCAAGGCCTGCTCCCCTGCCCCTTGATGGATCAGGGTGCGGATGTCGTCGTCGATGCAGAACAATTCGTGAATGCCGGTGCGGCCGCTGTAGCCGGTTTGATTGCACGCCGCGCAACCGACCGGGCGCCAGGTGCCCGGTGCCGTTGGGTCTTCTTGCTTGCACTGATTGCACAGGCGCCGCACCAATCTTTGCGCGAGCACGCCGAGCATCGACGAGGCCAGCAGAAACGGTTCGACGCCCATGTCGATCAAGCGGTTGACCGCCGACACCGCGTCGTTGGTGTGCAAGGTTGCCAACACCAAATGCCCGGTCAGCGAGGCCTGCACGGCGATTTGCGCGGTTTCGAGATCGCGGATTTCGCCGATCATGATGATGTCCGGGTCCTGGCGCAGAATCGCTCGCAGCGCGAGGGCGAAGGTCATGTCGATCTTGGCGTTGACCTGAATCTGGCTGATCCCCGGCAAGTCGTACTCCACCGGGTCTTCAACGGTGAGGATGTTGCTGGTGCTCGCATCGAGGCGCGCGAGTGCGGCGTAGAGGCTGGTGGTTTTGCCGCTGCCGGTGGGGCCGGTGACCAGGACGATGCCGTGGGGCTGGCGGATCAGGTGATCGAGTTTGGCCAGCACCTGCGCGTCCATGCCGAGGGTTTCGAGGTGCAGACGTCCGGCCTGTTTGTCGAGCAAGCGCATCACCACGCGTTCGCCGTGACCGGTCGGCACCGTGGAAACACGAATATCGATCGGCCGACCGGCCACGCGCAAGGCAATGCGACCGTCCTGCGGCAGGCGTTTCTCGGCGATGTCGAGCTGCGCCATGATCTTGATCCGCGACACCAGCGCACCGTGCAACGCCTTGCGCGGCGAGACCACGTCACGCAGCGTGCCGTCGACGCGATAGCGCACCACGGAATGGGTTTCGAAGGGTTCGATGTGAATGTCGCTGGCCTCATCGCGCGCGGCCTGGGTCAGCAGCGCGTTGATCATGCGGATCACCGGCGCGCCGTCCTGAGTGTCGAGCAGGTCGGTGATTTCCGGCATGTCCTGCATCAGCCGATCAAGATCAACTTCGTTCTCCGCCGCCCCGACCACCGCCGCCGCACTGCCGGTGTCGGCATAAGCGGCGGCCAGCAAGCCATCCAGCTCATCATCGCGCACCCGCTGAATCGTGGTCGCAGCAAACTGCC
>NZ_RWIL01000057.1:0-10267 GCF_009764635.1 Pseudomonas sp. PB103
AGCTCCTACAGGGAAATGAACACCTGTAGGAGCTGCCGAAGGCTGCGATCTTTTGATCTTTATTGCTCAGGCCACACCAGCCTTCAACGCCCGGCGCAACGCCACCAACAATTTCACAATCTCCTGCGGATCCAGTCGCTGCGGCACTTTTACGTCCATGTTGTCTTCCTTGTAATGGGTTCGGCCGGGGAGTCTGGCCAAAAGCTGTTCGTCCTTGGAGGGCTTTTATGAAAAAAAGATCCTTCCTACAGCGCTAGGGAAAATAGCCTTCTTCTTTCTTCCCGGCAAATCCACAGGATAGTTTTTTGGGTGATATCAATATGCTTTAACGGTATTTAAATTCTTGTTTTTATACCTATAAAGTCGGTGCTTGCCGGACAGCCATCCGCTGTCCACGGACTGCACCACCGTCGCTTACCGAGCGGCGTCCAGGACGTTTCATGACCTTCGATTACGCTTTTATCCTCAGCACCCTGCCGGCGTTTCTCAAAGCCGTGGGCGTGACGCTGCAGGTGGGTTTTATCGCCATTGGCACCTCATTGCTGGTGGCGCTGCTCAACGCGACGATTCTGGTGTTCCGCACGCCGTACCTGCAAAAACTGGTCGGCCTGTACGTAGAGCTGGCGCGTAACACGCCGCTGTTGATCCAGTTGTTCTTCGTCTACTTCGCCTTGCCGGCAGTGGGAATCCAGGTGTCCGGTTTCACCGCTGCGATCATCACCATGACCTTCCTCGGCGGCGCCTACCTCACCGAAGTGCTGCGGGCCGGCGTCGATGCGGTGCCGCAGGCGCAACTGGAGTCCGGGCGTTCGATCGGCCTGTCCCACGGTCAGTTGCTGCGCTACGTGATCCTGCCGCAAGCGGGGATCCTCAGCCTGCCGTCGTTGTTCGCCAATTTCATTTTTCTGCTCAAGGAAACCACCGTGGTCTCGGCGGTGGCAGTGCCGGAAATTCTCTACACCACCAAAAGCTACATCGCGCTCTACTACAAAACCTACGAAATGCTCGCCGTGCTGACACTGATCTGCGTGCTGTTGTTCTTGCCGCTGTCGCTGTTGCTCAGCCGTCTGGAAAGGAGGCTCCAGCATGGCCAGTTCGGGTCTTGAACTGCTCTGGGTGTCGTTGCCGCAACTGGCCAAAGGCGCCGGGCAAACCTTGTCGATCTCGTTTCTGAGCATCGCCATCAGCACCATCGGCGGCGTGCTCTACGGTGTATTGCGCACGTTGAACGTGACGTGGTTGAACGCGATTCTGCGGGTGTATCTGGAGCTGTTCCGGGCGATTCCGGTGCTGGTCTGGTTGTACCTGTTGTTCTTCGGCTTGCCGATTTTCTTCGGCCTGAGCATTCCGAGTTTCTGGTGCGCGGTGCTGGTGCTGTCGCTGTGGGGCGCCAGCGAGGTCGGCGAAGTGGCGCGCGGTGCGCTGCATTCGTTGCCGCGCGGGCAGCGTGAAGCGGGGCTGTCGATTGGTCTGAACGCCGCGCAACTCTATGGCTACGTGTTGCTGCCGCAAGCACTGAAGCGCATGACGCCGCCGACCATCAACGTCTATACGCGGATCATCAAGACCAGTTCGCTGGCGGTGTTGATCGGTGTGGTGGACGTGATCAAGGTCGGCCAGCAGATCATCGAACGCACCTACGAATCGGTGCTGATCTACGGCGCGCTGTTTCTGTTTTTCTTTTTCATCTGCTACCCGCTGTCGGCCGCTTCGCGCGTGCTGGAGCGGCGCTGGACGCAAGCATGAGCGCATTGATCGAGTTTCACGGTTTCAACAAATTCTATGGCGAGCAGCAAGTGCTCAACGGCATTGATCTGCAGGTGCAGAGCGGTGAAGTGATCGTCATCCTCGGCCCCAGCGGTTGCGGCAAAAGTACCTTGCTGCGTTGCCTCAATGGTCTGGAAGAGGCGCACAGCGGCAGCCTGAAATTTGTCGGCCGCGAACTGCTGGACAAGGCCACCGACTGGCGCGAGATCCGCCAGCAGATCGGCATGGTTTTCCAAAGCTATCACCTGTTCCCGCACATGAGCGTGCTCGACAATTTGCTGCTCGGCCCGCTGAAAGTGCAAAAGCGTCAGCGCCGCGAAGCGCAGCAGCAAGCCGAGGCGTTGCTTGAGCGCGTGGGACTTCTGGACAAGCGCGACGCCTTCCCGCGTCAGCTCTCCGGTGGTCAGCAGCAACGTATCGCCATCGTCCGTTCGCTGTGCATGAACCCACGGGTGATGCTCTTCGATGAAGTCACCGCCGCCCTCGACCCGGAGATGGTCAAGGAAGTTTTGCAGGTCATTCAGGGCTTGGCCCGAGAGGGCATGACCCTGCTGATCGTCACCCACGAAATGGCCTTCGCCCGCGCGGTGGCTGACCGCATCGTGTTCATGGATGCCGGGCGCATCCTCGAACAGACCCCACCCGAGATTTTCTTTACGAACCCGCAAACCGCACGCGCGCAGCAGTTTCTGGAGAAGTTCTCCTTCGTTGCAACACTGCCAAAAACGAATCCGACAAAGGAACTGGAACTGTTATGAAAACTGCCAAATCAAGCCTGTTTTTACTGCCACTGCTCGGCCTCGCGCTGCTGGCCGGTTGCAATAAGTCCGAAGAGCCGCCAAAGCCCAAAGTCGCCAGCGAAAGCACTGCGCCGGCCAGCTATCTGGACAAGATCAAGGCTCGCGACAAACTGATCGTCGGCGTTTTTACCGACAAGCCGCCGTTTGGTTTTGTCGATGAGGCCGGGCGTTACGTCGGCTTTGATAGCGACATCGGCCGGCGTTTCGCCAAGGACCTGCTCGGCGATGAAAACAAGGTCGAGTTCGTTGCCGTCGAACCGGCGAGCCGCATTCCGTTTCTGCAGAGCGACAAGGTCGACCTGATCCTCGCCAACATGACCGTGACGCCGGAGCGCAAGGAAGCGGTGGAATTCACCAACCCGAACCTCAAGGTTGCAGTGCAGGCGCTGGTGCCGCAGAGCAGCTCGGTGAAAAACCTTGATGACCTGGCGACCCGCACCACCATCGTCACCACTGGCACCACGGCCGATATCTGGCTGACCAAGAACCACCCGGACTGGAAACTGCTCAAGTTCGAAAAGAACTCCGAGTCGCTGCAAGCCCTGGCCAATGGCCGTGGCGATGCCTACGCGCAAGACAATCTGGTGCTGTTCAGCTGGGCCAAGCAGAACCCGGGCTATCGCGTGCTGGATGACAAGCTCGGCGCCGAGGCACCGATCGCGCCGGCGGTGAAGAAGGGCAATATCGAATTGCGTGACTGGGTGAATACCGAGTTGACCAAGCTGGGTGAGGAGAAATACCTGCTCAAGCTGTATGACCAATATGTGCGTAAAGAACTGAGCGATGACACCAAGCCTGAGAGCGTGATTGTCGAGGGTGGCAAGTGGCAGGGGTGATTGCCTGTTGGGTCGGTGGTGAGGCCTGCCCCTCACCCCAGCCCTCTCCCGAGGGAGAGGGAGCCGACCGAGGTGTCCTGCGTCATACATCGACCTGAAAAACCGAGTCGATTATGGATTCAACACAGCAAGATCAGGTCGGCGCACCTTGAATATTCAACTCGGTCAGTCCCCTCTCCCCACGGGAGAGGGCTAGGGAGAGGGCTAGGGTGAGGGGCTTTTGACCGAAGCACTCAGTCCGGCCAATACCACGCCGGCGTCTCCAGCACTTTCTGCCCGACAATCCCGGTCTCCCCCAACGTCTTCTCCAGCACAATGCAATTGCACTCCGGATTCTCCTGCAACGCCGAAATCAACCGCCGTGCATGCGATACCACCCACACCTGACACTGCTCCGAGGCACGGATAATCAATCGCGCCAGTGCCGGCAGCAGATCCGGGTGCAGACTGGTTTCCGGTTCGTTCAACACCATCAGCGATGGCGGTCGTGGCGTCAGCAATGCCGCGACCAACAGCAAATAGCGCAACGTCCCGTCCGACAACTCTGCCGCCGACAATGGCCGCAACAATCCTTCCTGATAAAACTCGATGGCAAAGCGTCCTCCCGCCAACGGCTCGATCCGCAGCCGTGCGCCGGGGAACGCGTCGCTGATGGCGCTCTGCAAAGCCTCGGTATCGCCGATCTCGATGATGGTCTGCAACGCCGCCGCCAGATCGCGGCCATCGTGATGCAGCACCGGCGTGCGCGTACCCAGTTGCGGTTGGCGCACCGGTGCGTCGGCATCGCTGCGAAAGTGATCATAAAAGCGCCAGCGGCGGATGAATTCGCGCATCTGGAACACCTCCGGCGAGCTGCGCAGGCTGCCGACCTGGTCGAACAGGCTGTCGAAGTTCGGCGTGTGCTGCGCCAGCACGTCCCAGCTGCGGTCTTCACGGGCCCGGATCATCGGGCCATTGCGATCCACCAGCAGGCTGGCCGGGCGATACACAGGCCCGGCCCAGATGCATTCGCGTTTGACTTCCGGGTCGAGGGAAAAAAACGAGCGGCTCGGTTCGGGCAAACCCAGGGCGATCGAGTAACTGAAGTCCTCGCCGGCAAAGCCCAGGCGCAGGCGCTTCACGCCTTGACGCACGGTCGGCTCGATCGCCACTTCACCGTTGCGCATGCGCCGGCTGAGGGTTTGCGGCCCGGCCCAGAACGTCGAATCCAGGCCACCCTCACGCGCCAGCGCATTGACCACACCGCCCTGCGCGGTTTCCGCCAACAGGCGCAACGCCCGGTACAGGTTGGACTTGCCGCTGCCGTTGGGGCCGGTGATCAGGTTCAACCGGCCGAGTGGAATCACCAATTTATTGATCGAGCGGTAATTGGCCACTGCCAGAGTCTTGAGCATGAATATCCTTCTCCTGGACGCCCATTGTAGGAGCTGCCGCAAGCTGCGATCTTCTGATCTTTGCAAACAACATCATAAAGATTGCAGCCTGCGGCAGCTCCTACAGGGAAATGTTGTGATCGCGCAGGCGAAGGCGGAACCCTGTTCTAAGCTCACAGTCGTATCGTCACTTGCACGTTCGTACAAAGGAAGGAGTCTGCATGGCGAGTCCCGGATTGAAAACAGCGGTCATGCTGAGTCTGTTCACCGTGCTGACCGCCTGCGGCGAGAAAAAAGCCCCTGAGGAATACTTGCCGAGGGTCTTCGTACAGGAAGTCAAACCTACAGATTACGCAGCTTCAGTGACCTTGACCGGTGATGTGCAAGCACGCGTGCAAACTGAATTGTCCTTCCGTGTTGGCGGCAAGATCATCCAGCGCATGGTCGACGTCGGCGACCGGGTCACGGCCAAACAGGTACTCGCCAAGCTCGACCCCAAGGACTTGCAGACCAACGTCGATTCCGCTCAAGCCCAAGTGGTCGCCGAACAGGCGCGAGTGAAGCAGAGCGCAGCGGCGTTCGTCCGTCAGCAAAAACTTTTGCCCAAGGGCTACACCAGCCAGAGCGAATACGATTCCGCGCAAGCCGCCTTGCGCAGCAGCCAGAGCGCCTTGAGCGCGGCGCAGGCGCAACTGGCCAATGCCAAGGATCAACTCAGCTACACCGCGCTGATCGCCGATGCGCCGGGCGTGATCACCGAGCGCCAGGCCGAAGTTGGCCAAGTGGTGCAGGCCACCGCGCCGATTTTCAGTCTGGCCCGTGATGGCGACCGCGACGCGGTGTTCAACGTCTATGAGTCGCTGCTTGCCGAGCGCCCCACGGATAACAAGATCACCGTCAGCCTGCTCGACAATCCCGAGATCAAAACGACTGGCACCGTGCGTGAAGTCACCCCGGCGGTATCCGCGCAATCGGGCACCGTGCAAGTCAAAGTCACCCTCGACAAACTGCCGCCGGGCATGCAGCTCGGTTCGGTGGTCAGCGCCACCGCCAAGGGCACCGGCAAATCAGCCGTCGAGTTGCCGTGGTCGGCACTGACCAAAAACATCAGCGACCCCGCAGTGTGGATGGTCGACGACAACGGCGAAGCGCAATTGCACACGGTCACGGTCGGCCGTTACCTGACCGGCAAAGTCATCATCAGCGAAGGCCTCAAGGGCGGCGAGAAAGTCATCGTCGCCGGCGGGCAGTTGTTGCACCCGGGGATGAAAGTCGAGATCGCCGAAAACACCTACAAGGATCTGCAACCGGGAGCCCAGCCATGAAGCGTCTTTGGCTGTTGCCCATGGCGGTGTTGCTGGCGGCCTGCTCGAAGAAAGAACCGCCGCCCGAGCCGGTTCGCCCGGTGTTGTCGGTGACGGTCGAAGCGTTGAGCGAAGAAAGCCTCGGGCGCTTTGCCGGCAGCATTCAGGCCCGATACGAAAGCAACACCGGATTCCGCGTCGGTGGCCGTATCGCCAGCCGTAATGTCGATGTCGGTGCCGAGGTCGAGAAGGGCACGTTGCTCGCCACCCTCGACCCGTCGGATCAGCAGAACCAGTTGCGCTCGGCTCAGGGCGATCTGGCGAAAATCCAGGCGCAATTGATCAACGCTCAGGCTAACGCTCGTCGCCAGCAGGCGCTGTTCGATCGCGGTGTTGGCGCGCAGGCGCAACTGGACGTCGCCAATACCGATCTGAAAACCACTCAGGCTTCACTTGATCAGGCTCGCGCTGCGGTCAATCAGAGCAAGGATCAACTCGGCTACACCGAACTGCGTTCCGACCATAAAGCCGTGGTCACTGCATGGAATGCCGAGGCCGGGCAGGTGGTCACCGCCGGCCAGCAAGTGGTGACGCTGGCGCAACCGGACATCAAGGAAGCGGTGATCGATCTGCCCGACACCCTGGTTGATCAGATCCCCAGCGACGTGGTGTTTTCGGTGGCGGCGCAACTTGATCCGAGCATCAACACCACCGCCGTCATTCGCGAGATCGAACCGCAGGCCCAGAGCGCCACGCGCACCCGTCGCGCGCGGCTGACCCTGGCGGATACGCCGGACGGTTTCCGTCTCGGCACGGCGATCAGCGTGACCCTCAGTTCGGCAATCAAACCGCGTATCGAATTGCCCGCCACGGCGCTGCAGGAGGTCGACGGCAAGCCGCGCATCTGGGTGATCGACACACAAAACAAAACCGTCAGCCCTCGCGACGTCAGCGTCATCAGCCGCACCGACAGCACCGTGGTGCTGGCCGGCGGGGTGAAGAACGGCGAGCGTGTGGTCAGCGCCGGCGTCAATAGTCTCAAACCCGGACAATCCGTGAAACTTGACGAGGACAGTCAATGAAAGGCTCTTTCAACCTCTCCGAATGGGCCCTCAAGCATCAGTCTTTCGTCTGGTATCTGATGTTCGTCGGATTGCTCATGGGGGTGTTCTCGTACTTCAACCTCGGACGCGAAGAAGACCCCTCGTTCACCATCAAGACCATGGTCATCCAGACCAAATGGCCGGGCGCGACCCAGGAAGAAACCCTCAAGCAGGTCACCGATCGCATCGAGAAAAAACTCGAAGAGCTCGACTCCCTCGACTACGTGAAAAGCTACACGCGCCCCGGCGAATCGACGGTGTACGTGTACCTGCGCGACACCACCAGCGCCAAGGACATTCCGGAAATCTGGTACCAGGTGCGCAAGAAGATTGACGACATTCGCGGGCAGTTTCCTCAGGGTATTCAGGGGCCGGGGTTCAACGACGAGTTCGGCGATGTCTTCGGTTCCGTATATGCGTTTACCGCCGACGGACTGACCATGCGCCAGCTGCGCGACTATGTGGAGCAGGCGCGAGCCGAGATCCGCAACGTGCCGGGGCTGGGCAAGATCGAAATGGTCGGCCAGCAGGACGAAGTGATCTACCTGAACTTCTCCACGCGCAAACTCGCCGCGCTGGGCATCGATCAGCGTCAGGTGGTGCAGAGCCTGCAATCGCAGAACGCCGTGACCCCGGCCGGGGTGATCGAGGCCGGCCCCGAGCGGATTTCCGTGCGCACCTCGGGGCAGTTCGCCTCGGAGAAGGACCTCGCCGAGGTCAATCTCAAGCTTAATGATCGTTTTTATCGTCTGGCCGACATTGCTGAGATCAGTCGTGGTTACGTCGACCCGGCGACTCCGGAGTTCCGCTTCGACGGCAAGCCGGCGATCGGCCTGGCCATTGCCATGCAGAAGGGCGGCAACGTGCAGGCGTTCGGTAAAGCCCTGCACGAACGCATCGACCAACTCACTGCCGATTTACCGGTTGGCGTTGGCGTGCACACCGTTTCCGACCAGGCAGTGGTGGTCGAAGAAGCTGTTGGCGGCTTTACCAGCGCACTGTTCGAAGCAGTGATCATCGTGCTGGTGGTGAGCTTTATAAGCCTCGGCGTGCGCGCCGGACTGGTGGTGGCGTGCTCGATCCCGTTGGTGCTGGCCATGGTGTTTGTGTACATGGAATACAGTGGCATCACCATGCAGCGGATTTCCCTCGGCGCGTTGATCATCGCCCTCGGTCTGCTGGTGGACGACGCGATGATTACCGTGGAGATGATGGTCACGCGCCTGGAAATGGGCGAGACCAAAGAGCAGGCGGCAACGTTCGCCTACACCTCGACGGCGTTCCCGATGCTCACCGGTACGCTGGTGACCGTCGCCGGTTTTGTGCCGATCGGCCTCAACGCCAGCTCGGCCGGCGAGTACACCTACACGCTGTTTGCGGTGATCGCTGTGGCGATGCTCGTGTCGTGGGTGGTGGCAGTGTTCTTTGCGCCGGTGATTGGTGTGCACATCCTCAGTGCCAACGTGAAACCCCATTCCGCCGAGCCGGGGCGTGTCGGGCGTGCGTTCAATGGCGGTTTGCTGTGGGCCATGCGCAACCGCTGGTGGGCAATCGGCTTTACCGTGCTGCTGTTTGCGCTGTCGATTTTCTGCATGCGTTTTGTACAGAATCAGTTCTTTCCATCTTCCGACCGCCCGGAAATCCTGGTCGACCTTAACCTGCCACAAAACGCCTCGATCGATGAGACCCGCAAGGCTGTCGACAAGCTTGAAGAAACCCTCAAGGGTGACCCGGACATCGTGCGCTGGAGCACTTACATCGGTCAGGGCGCGATCCGTTTCTACCTGCCCCTCGACCAGCAATTGCAAAACCCTTACTACGCGCAACTGGTCATCGTCAGTAAGGACTTCGAAGCCCGCGAGGCCTTGAGCCAACGCCTGCGCGAGCGCCTGCACAAGGAGTTTGTCGGCATCGGCAGTTACGTTCAGGCGCTGGAAATGGGCCCGCCGGTGGGGCGTCCGATCCAGTACCGGGTCAGCGGCAAGGACATTGATCAGGTGCGCAAGCACGCCATCGACCTCGCCACCGAACTGGACAAGAACTCGCACATCGGCGAGATCATTTACGACTGGAACGAGCCGGGCAAAGTCCTGCGCATCGATATTGCACAGGACAAGGCGCGCCAGCTCGGGTTGTCGTCCGAAGACGTCGCCAACCTGATGAACAGCATCGTCAGTGGCTCGCCGTTGACTCAGGTCGATGACGATATCTACCTGATCAACGTGGTCGGGCGCGCGGTGGATTCCGAACGCGGTACACCGGAAACCCTGCAGAATCTGCAGATCGTCACGCCGAGCGGCACGTCGATTCCGCTATTGGCATTCGCCACCGTGCGCTATGAACTGGAGCAGCCGCTGGTGTGGCGTCGCGACCGGTTGCCGACCATCACCATCAAGGCCTCGGTGCGTGACGAAATCCAGCCGACCGACCTGGTGAAAGTCCTCAAACCGTCGATTGATGCCTTCGCCGCCAAGCTGCCGGTCGGTTACAAAGTCGCCACCGGCGGTACGGTCGAGGAAAGCGGCAAGGCCCAGGGGCCGATTGCCAAGGTGCTGCCGTTGATGCTGTTTCTGATGGCGACCTTCCTGATGATCCAGTTGCACAGCGTGCAGAAGATGTTCCTCGTCGCGAGTGTCGCGCCGCTAGGGCTGATCGGCGTGGTGCTGGCGCTGGTGCCGACGGGCACGCCGATGGGCTTCGTGGCGATTCTGGGGATTCTGGCGCTGATCGGCATCATCATCCGTAACTCGGTGATTCTGGTGACGCAGATCGATGAGTACGAGAAGAAGGGTTATGAACCGTGGGACGCGGTGGTGGAAGCGACCGAGCACCGCCGCCGGCCGATTCTGCTGACCGCTGCGGCGGCGAGCATGGGCATGATCCCGATTGCCCGTGAAGTGTTCTGGGGACCGATGGCCTACGCGATGATCGGCGGGATTGTGGTGGCGACGCTGCTGACGCTGCTGTTCCTGCCGGCGCTGTATGTGGCCTGGTACAAGATTCGCGAACCGAAAAAAGACGCGGCCTAAGGCAAAAGCAAAAGATCGCAGCCTGCGGCAGCTCCTACATGGGGTGATATGTAGG
>NZ_RWIL01000058.1:0-4230 GCF_009764635.1 Pseudomonas sp. PB103
AGGCTGCGATCTTTTGATGTTGTTTTTAAGATCAAAAGATCGCAGCCTGCGGCAGCTCCTACAGGGGTAAAGCCACTAGACTTACATCATTCATTTCGACAAGGCAGTCTCCATGATCTCGATGTCTTCGTTTCACGCCATGCTCGTCCCGATCCTCACCGGGATGATCCTGCTGGCAGTCGGCTTCAACTTCCGTGACAAGAACGCTGGTGTCTTCGCCATGTGGATCGGCATGCTGATGATCCTCGCCACCGTGATCTACAAGATCCTCGCCAAACTCAACGAATAATCGGCGACGGCTCGCATTGATTGGGTGGGCCTCGTACACTCCAGCGAATCCGCCCCTTGCGAGGTTGACCGCCTAGTGTTTGCTCGTCTTTTTGCTTTGCCCAGCCTGTTCCTCGTCTGCCTGATGACGCTGCTGCCGCTGGCGCCCGCCCACGCGGTCGGCCTGCCGGGCCTACTCAACACCAACAAAGCCCAGCCCGAAGCGCAAGAACCCCTCGGCCAGTCCCTCGACGAAGTCATCAAGTCGCTGGAAAACGACAAGCAACGCGCACAGTTGCTGACCGACCTGAAGAAGCTGCGCGACGCCACCAAAAAAGCTCAGGCCAACCCGGAAGAAGGCGTGCTCGGCCTGATCGGCGGCACCCTCGCCAGCTTTGAAAAACAATTCACCGGCGCCGACAGCCCGCTCAACCGCTGGGGCAACGAGTTCGACCTGGCCAAGGACGAACTCAGCGGCATGATGTTGCCGGCCAACGAATGGCTGCCAATCATCTTCGGTTTCGCAATGATCCTGATGGTCTGGAGCTTGCTCGCCGCCGCGCTGATCTGGCTCGGGCATCGGGTGCGCATGCGCTTCGGCCTCACCGAAGAACTGCCGCAACATCCCAGAGCGCTCGACATGCTGCGCTTCGCTTTGCGCAAACTCGGGCCGTGGCTGATCGCGTTGGTGATGACGGTCTACATGAGCTACGCGTTGCCGTCTTCACTGGGCAAAAGCCTGGCGATGGTGCTGGCGTATGCGCTGGTGGTCGGCACCTGTTTCTCGGCGATCTGCGTGATTGCCTTTTCCCTGCTCGACGGCCCGCACCGCCATCGCGCGTTGTACATCCTTCGTCATCAGGCGTTCCGGCCCCTTTGGCTGATCGGCAGCTTCGCCGCGTTCGGTGAAGCCCTGAATGATCCGCGCCTGATCGAAAGCCTCGGCGTGCATCTGGCCCACACCGCCGCAACCGTCGCCAATGTGCTGGCGGCACTGTCGACCGGATTGTTCATCCTGCGTTTCCGCCGACCGATTGCCCACCTGATCCGCAACCAACCGTTGTCGCGACGCCTGACTCGCCGCGCCCTCAGCGACACCATCGAAATCCTCGGGACCTTCTGGTACGTGCCGGCGCTGGTGCTGGTCGGTATTTCGCTGTTCGCCACGTTCGTTTCCGCTGGCGACACCAGCACAGCCTTGCGCCAGTCACTGATCTGCACCGTGCTGCTGGTGATGTGCATGGTCATCAACGGCCTCGTCCGCCGCCATTCGCTGAAGCCGCAACGCGGACCGAAACGCCACGCGCTCTACTCCGAACGCCTGAAGAGCTTCTTCTACACCCTCGCGCACCTGGTGGTGTGGCTGGTCTTCATCGAGCTCGGCCTGCGCGTGTGGGGCCAGTCGCTGATCGGTTTCGCCGAAGGTGAAGGGCATGACGTCAGCGTCAAACTGTTCAGCCTGATCGGCACACTGATTTTCTCCTGGCTGATCTGGATCCTCGCCGACACCGCCGTGCATCACGCCCTCACCCGCTCGCGCAAAGGCCTGGCCAACGCCCGCGCGCAAACGATGATGCCGCTGATTCGCAACGTGCTGTTCGTGGCGATCTTCATCATCGCGCTGATCGTCGCGCTGGCGAACATGGGCATGAACGTCACGCCACTGCTGGCTGGTGCCGGTGTGATCGGTCTGGCCATCGGTTTCGGTGCGCAGTCGCTGGTCGCCGACTTGATCACGGGTTTGTTCATCATCATCGAAGACTCGCTGGCAATTGATGACTACGTCGACGTCGGCGGCCACCTCGGCACCGTCGAAGGCCTGACCATCCGCACGGTGCGCCTGCGCGACATCGACGGCATCGTCCACACCATCCCGTTCAGCGAAATCAAAAGCATCAAGAACTACTCCCGCGAATTCGGCTACGCGATCTTCCGCGTCGCGGTGCCGTACAACATGGAAATCGACGACGCGATCAAACTGATGCGCGAAGTCGGCCAGAAGATGCGCACCGACCCGCTGCAACGACGCAACATCTGGTCGCCGCTGGAGATTCAGGGTGTCGAAAGTTTCGAGTCCGGCAGCGCGATTCTGCGCGCCCGCTTCAAGACCGCGCCGATCAAACAGTGGGAAGTGTCCCGCGCCTTCAACCTCTCGCTCAAACGCCATCTCGACGAGGCCGGACTCGATCTGGCAACACCGCGCATGAGCGTGCAAGTGATCACTGCCGGTGGCGGCCAGCCGAAGGAATAGCACTCACGCGCGCGGTTGCAGTCACAGGCAGGGAAGCCCGAACAACAACAATCAAGGAGAACCCGATGCCACTGACGCGCATTGCCCAAGCCGTTCTACTCACACTGTTCGCCAGCCACGCCAGCGGCGCGACGCTGGAAAGCACTCGCACCACAATCGCCGAACAGGCGCAAAAGCTCGAACCGGAACTGCTGGAAACCCGCCGCGACATCCACGCTCATCCGGAACTCGGCAACACTGAAAAACGCACCGCCGAACTGGTCGCCAAACAGCTCAAAGCCATGGGCCTGGACGTCAAAACCGGCGTCGCCCGCACCGGCGTGGTCGCCGTCCTCAAAGGCGCCCTGCCCGGCCCGACCGTGGCCCTGCGCGCCGACATGGACGCGCTGCCGGTCAAAGAAGTCTCCGACCTGCCTTTCGCCTCGAAAGCCAAAGGCACCTACCTCGACAAAGAAGTCGACGTGATGCACGCCTGCGGTCATGACGCCCACACCGCGATCCTGCTGAGCACGGCGAAAATTCTCTCGGGCATGCGCGACACATTACCCGGCACCGTGGTGTTCTACTTCCAGCCCGCCGAAGAAGGCCCGAGCGACTTCATCCCCGACGGCAAAAACACCTGGGGCGCAAAAATGATGGTCGAGGAAGGCGTGATGAAATCCCCCAAACCCGACGCGGTATTCGGCCTGCACGTCTGGGCCGGCATCCCCGCCGGCCAGATCGCCTACCGCCCAGGCCCAACGCTGGCCAGCTCCGACGACCTGCGCATCAAAATCCTCGGCAAACAAACCCACGCCGGCCGCCCCTGGGACGGCATCGACCCGATCACCGTCGGCGCGCAAACCATCGTCGGCCTGCAAACCGTGGTCAGCCGCCGCACCGACATCTCCTCTTATCCTTCAGTGGTCAGCATCGGCACCATCAACGGCGGCACCCGCTACAACATCATCCCCGAATCGGTCGACATGAGCGGAACGATCCGCTCCTACGACTACGGCATCCGCCAGAAACTGCACGCCGACGTCCGCCAGACCATCGAAAAAATCGCCGAGAGCGGTGGTGCGAAAGCGGACGTCACCATCATCGAAAAATACGACCCGACGATCAACAACCCAGCCCTGACAGAAAAAATGCTGCCGACATTGAAGTGGGCAGCCAAGGACGACGTGGTGAATGCACCGCTGGTGGGGGGCGCGGAAGACTTTTCGTTCTATGCCAAGGAAGTGCCAGGGTTGTTTGTGTTTCTCGGCGTGACGCCACGCGATCAAGACATGAGCAAAGCCGAACCGAATCATAATCCGGGGTTCTTTGTGGATGAGTCGGCGCTGGTGGTCGGCGTTCGCACCCTGGCCTCACTGGCAACAGACTACCTCTACACCAACGCCCACTGACCTGTAGGAGCTGCCGAGTGCAACGAGGCTGCGATCTTTTGATCTGGGCATTTGAGCGTTCGCCAGAATTAACATCAAAAGATCGCAGCCTTCGGCAGCTCCTACATTTGAATCGAGTTCATCAGCCAGAAACAGGTCGGCTGGCAGGCCGCCATCGCTGGCAAGCCAGCTCCCACAAGGATTAAGTCCAACCGGTAAACCTATATCGCTTCTGCTCCTCACCACTCAACACAATGAGCGCAAGCTCGAGTACCGCTCTTGATCTTGCCGTGCCGGCCCCTTCGGCAGGCTGAGTGGAGGGGTCTATCCGGGGGTAGGCGC
>NZ_RWIL01000059.1:0-3014 GCF_009764635.1 Pseudomonas sp. PB103
CTGGCAAGCCAGCTCCCACAGGTTATGCGGCCAACCATGGCTTAATGGCTCATACCAAATCCTTTGGGCTGAGTGATGGATTGGCCGGGCTGACGCCATCGCTGGCAAGCCAGCTCCCACAGGTTATACGGCCAACCATGGCTTAATGGCTCATACCAAATCCTTTGGGCTGAGTGATGGATTGACCGGGCTGACGCCATCGCTGGCAAGCCAGGCTCCCACAGGTTATGCGGTTCGACATTGATTGATGGTTCAGCACCAAACCCTGTGGGAGCTGGCTTGCCAGCGATGAGGCCAGCCGCTGCACCGCTAATCTCACGACGATTTGGACAACTCCATGATCATCCGCGACAACAGATAAATCCGCGGCGCCACGCTCGCCACTTCGGCGTATTCCTCAGGCGTATGAATATTGCCACCGACAATCCCGAACCCATCCAGCGTCGGCGTGCCTACTCCAGCGGACAGACTGGCATCCGCCGCACCACCACTGCCCTCCTCGGTCAACTTGCGTCCGATCTCGCCGTAAATCCCTTGGGCCATGGCCATCAGGCGATCCGACTCGGGGGTCTGCGGCATCGGTGGCAAACCTCGCTGCAACGAAGTCTTCACTTCTGTCTCAGCAATCAGCTTGTCCTGCGACACCCGCGCCAGATCCTTCTCGATCCGATCAAACTCTTCCGGCACCGCCGCGCGCACATCCGCCTTGGCCGTGGCCTGGTCGGGAATCACGTTGGTGCGGTCGCCGGCCTTGAGCACGGTGAAATTGATGGTGGTTTTCTTCGCTTCATCACCGAGCTTGCCCAGTTGCAGAATCTGGTGCGCCACCTCCATCGCGGCGTTGCGTCCCAGTTCTGGCGCGACACCGGCGTGCGCTGCCTTGCCCTTGACCTCGACCAGCGCCGTCGCGCTGCCCTTGCGCCACACCACCAGGCCATCGGCCGGGCGACCGGGCTCCAGATTGAGGGTCACGTCGTGCTGTTTGGCGGTTTTCTTGATCAGGTCGGTGGCGACGTCCGAACCGGTTTCCTCGCTGGCGTCGAGCAGGAAGGTGATTTGTGCGTAGTCTTTGAAGTCGAGGTTTTTCAGGACTTTCAGCGCGTAGATCCCGGCAACGATGCCGCCCTTGTCGTCCATCACCCCCGGACCGTAGGCGCGGCCGTCCTTGATATGAAACGGTCGCTCGGCGGCGGAGCCCTCCTTGAACACCGTGTCCATGTGCGCCATCAGCAGGATTTTCGCCTTGCCGGTGCCTTTGAACGTGGCCAGCACATGGTTGGATTTTTCCGGCGTATTCGGTACCAGCTCGATCGTCGCGCCAAGCTTTTTCAGCTCATCGATGGCGATCTCGCTGACTTGCTTGAGGCCCGGTTCATACCCGGAGCCGGAGTCGATATTGACCAGCCGTTCCAGCAGTTTCAGTGCATCAGGCTGATATTGCTCAGCATCGGCCAGTACTTGTTTATGCGGTTCGGCAAAGGCACTGGCCGCAGAGAATGCGAGGGACAGACCCAGGCTTGCGGCCAACAGAGAGCGGGAAAAGGAGAACGTCATGAAGCGATCCTTGTTTCGCGTCGGGGGGATTTAACCGTACCCGACATCGGCGCGACGCTCTACTCCCAATACGACATCACTCTGACCCACACCGAACACCTGTTCCCGAACACCTGTAGGAGCTGCCGAAGGCTGCGATCTTTTGATCTTGCTTAAAAAATCAGAATCAAAAGATCGCAGCCTGCGGCAGCTCCTACAGGGGATTTGTGGGGGGTCAGACTGAGTCGAGCAGTTCGCGCCTGGGCTTGTTGTCGCAGTTGCACATCACCCGATTGCGTCCGTTGGCCTTGGCTTCGTACAGCGCCTGATCGGCGTCATTGAGCCAGCGCGTCGCATCGACATGGGACGGATCCCACGCCGCCAGGCCAATGCTGAGACTGACTTTCAACGCCGGATTCTGCTCATACCCCAACGTGATAAAACGCTCGCGCAACGCTTCCATGGCCTGAGCAGCGTTGAACAGCGGCAGCTCCGGCAGAATCACGCAAAACTCATCGCCGCCGTAACGCCCGGCAATGTCGGTGGCGCGCAGGTTCTGCTTGAGCAACTTGCTCAGTTGGCGCAGCACAATGTCACCGGCGACATGGCCGTAGGTGTCATTGATCGCTTTGAAATGGTCGATGTCGATCAAGGCAATCGCCGCGCCCTGCTTCTGCCGTTTGCAGCGCTGAAAAGCGATCTCCAGTTGATCCTTCCACGCACCGTGGTTGAGCAGACCGGTGAGGCTGTCGGTGCGGCTCAGGGCCAGCAACTCACGTTTGTGCCGGCCCAGGGTGTGGGCCTGACGAAAGCACAGCAAGCCCAATGCCAGCGGATACAGCATCAACATCGGCAGGCACGCATACAGTTGCAGCGGCGAGGTTGACGGAATGAACGCCGGGGCGAAGACCACCAGACCGACGCCCACCCCGAGAATCTGCGCGGCCGCGCCGGCCAGCAGAAAACGCACGCCGCCGATGGCGACATTGTTCATCGCCATCATCGAAATCGTCGTGGCGCTGGGCAGCGGATTGAAATGCATGGCAGCGACCCAGAAGCCGCCGAGAAAAGCGTCGATCAGCAGGTTTCGATGTTCGGCGTGATAAGGCGTCGGCGAGCGGCGCGCCCATTGAAAGGCCAGATGCGGCCAGAGCAGGCCGTTGAACAGCATCAGCGCCCAGACCCACAGCGGCGGATCGAGCGGGTACATCGCCACGCTGACGCACACAAGCCCGAGCAGCAGCCCGAGGGTTCGCGACGTATAGAGCCTCCTGGCCAATGAAAGTCCCTTTCCTCCCGTGTTTCCCATAAGGGCCTCGATTACTCGACGTAACCTGCACACCGTAGGACGGCTGTGTTGGGAGTCTATCAGGGCGACGTTAAATAGCCATCACTGCGCAAGCCATGTAGGAGCTGACGAGTGAAACGAGGCTGCGATCTTTTGATCTTGATTCTGAAAAAAAAGATCAAAAGATCGCAGC
>NZ_RWIL01000060.1:0-103215 GCF_009764635.1 Pseudomonas sp. PB103
TCCGTGTAGGAGCTGCCGCAGGCTGCGATCTTTTGATTTTGCTTTCAGTTGCTGCTTTCACCCTCCAACTCTTCATCGACTTCAGCAACAACCTTACCCTTGGTTTTCAACTCACTGACAATCACTGCCGCGACAATCAATCCGGCCCCGACCAGCGCAATCGCCGGCAGCCGCTCCCCCGCAATTCGCCCGACAATCCCTGCCCACACCGGCTCACCGGCATAGATCAACGTCGCCCGAGTCGGCGAAACACTCTTCTGCGCCCAGTTCATCGCCACCTGAATCGCCGCACTCGCCGCGCCCAGCCCCAGCGCAGTCACCAGCAACGTCCAGGAAAAGTCCGGAATCAATTCACCGGTCGGCACCACCAGCAAAAACGACAACACTGACGTCGTCGCCAGTTGCACGACCGTCACCCGGCGTACATCGACCTGGCCGGCGTAGGTGCTGATCAGAATAATTTCCGCCGCAATCGCGATGGCGCTGATCAGCGTGGCAATTTCACCGGGGCTGAAATTCAGCGCGGCGCCCGATGGCCCCGACAGCAGCATCAAACCGGTAAACGCCAACATGATGCCGATGCTCGGCATCAACCCCGGGCGCCGGCCAAGCACCAGCCATTGCAGCAGCGGCACGAACGGCACGTAAAGCGCGGTAATAAACGCCGATTGGCTGCTGGGGATCGTCTGCAATCCAACCGTCTGCAAGCCGTAACCGAGCATGATCGCCACACCGATAAAGGCACCGGCCTTGAGTTCGAACAGGCTCAGGTCGCGCAGGTGACGCCAGGAGAACAGCGCGACGATGCATGCCGCTGCGGCAAAGCGCAGGCCGACGAAGAACATCGGTCCGCTGACGGTCATCGCGTGCTGAACCAGCAAAAAGGTGCCGCCCCAGATCATGGTGATCAGTACCAGCACGCATTCGGCTTTGCTGAATTTCGAGAAACGGAGGGAGGTGGGGGAGTTGTTCACCGACGTCATGACCTTGCGCACTGTAAAAGGCAGGACGCACAATGCGCCCAACGTTGCGCAGTATACTGCCCAACCCCACCGAGTGAGCAATATAGTGCCCAAAGATTCCAGCCCAAGAATGTCCGTCCTTCAGCACGTCAGTCAGAACGTTCGACGCCTGCGCCATGCGGCGGACATGAGTCAGACCGTGCTCGCGGAAAGGTCCGGCGTCAGTCGGCGGATGCTGGTGGCGATCGAGGCCGGTGAGAAAAATGTCAGCCTGACCACGCTCGATCGCGTTGCCGCTGCGCTGGAAGTCGCCTTCAGTGATTTGATCCAGGCCCCGGAGGCGCGCGACCCGAGCCGGATCAATGAGCTGGCGTGGGCGGGTACCATTCCGGGCAGCAAAGCGGTGCTGCTGTCGAAAGCCACCGCCACCCGCGAAGTCGAGCAGTGGGAGTGGTGCCTGCAACCGGGCGAAGTCTATCCCTCGCAACCGGATGCCGAGGGCTGGAGCGAGCAGATTTATGTCTTCGCAGGTTGCCTGACGTTGATGCTCGGCGATCAGCCGCAGCACATTGGCACCGGCGAGTTTTTCATGTTCGCCAGCAATCAGCCGCACACCTATCGCAATGATGGCGACGTCGCGGCGCGGTTCGTTCGTAATGTGGTGATTTGAATGAGTCAGAACGCAGACATCCTGATCATTGGCGGGGGCCTCAGCGGCACGATGCTGGCGGTGCAACTGCTGCGCCTGCCTGGCCAGCGCACGATTGTGATTGTCGAGCCGCGTACCGAGTTGGGGCGTGGCGAGGCCTATAGCGCCGTCGAGTTGGGCCATACGCTCAATGGCAATGCGGCGCGGATGAGTGTCGACCCGGACAACCCTGATGACCTGACGCAATGGCTGACCGCGCACATTGCCGCCGGTGGCTGGCCGGAATCGGCCGAACAGGCTGTGCCGATCAGTGAACTGTTCCCGCCGCGCGGGCTGTTTGGTGTGTATGTACAGCAGCGCTTGGCCGAAGCGCAGGCGATTGGTGCGACGTACGGTTCGACGGTTGAGCATGTGCGGGCGGAGGTGGTTGATCTGCAGGCGGATGTCGATGCCGTGCAGCTGACTTTGAGCGATGGGCAACGATTGCGGGCCGGGTTTGCGGTCATTGCAACAGGCATGTTTCCTGCGGCTCGCACCCCGCAGACCGAATCCAGCGGCGTTAACGCGGCCGCGTTGGATCCGTGGGACGTTGCGGCCATGCGCCAACTCGATCCGCAATCGACCGTGCTGATCATCGGCTCCGGCCTGACCATGGTCGATGCTGTCGTCTCACTGGAGCAGGCCGGGCATCGCGGGCCGATCGAGGTTTTTTCCCGGCACGGCCTGTTACCCCATGTACGTCGACAACCACCGGCCTGGGTGGATTTTCTGGGCGAAGATCACAGCCTCCGTACGCCGCGACAGTTGCTGCGCGAATTACGTCGGCAATGTCGTGACGCAATCGCCCAAGGCATCGATTGGCAAGCACCCCTGGACACCGTGCGTGTGCACATTGCCCGATTGTGGAGTCAGGCGACTGACGTGCAGCGTCGACAATTCGTACGTCACGTGCGGCCGTGGTGGGAGAGCCATCATCATCGCTCACCGCCGTTGAGCGCCGAACTGCTGCAGCGGTTGCACAGCCAAGGTCGGTTGCGTATTCACGCAGCCTCGTTCAAAGGCCTTGAGCCCGATTCGAACGCTGCTGTGAGCATCCGCATCCGTCGTCGTGGCGAACACGAGACGTGCGTCGTGCAGGGCGCGGCGTTGATCAATTCCAGTGGCATCGAGTACGACTGGCGGCGTGTCGCAAGATCGTTGCCGCAACAGTTGCTGGCTCGCGGATTGGTGCAACCGGGGCCGTTGGCGTTGGGGGTTGCAGCGACAGTTGAAGGTGCGGTGCTGGATGCGAACGGGGTGCCCGCCGAGCGGTTGTTCGCCATGGGGCCGCCGTTGCGGGGGATGTGGTGGGAGAGTACGGCGGTGACCGATGTGGCGTTGCAGGCGAAGGCACTGGCGGCGCGTCTTGTGGTTTGAGGCTGCCTGAATTGGCCCCATCGCTGGCAAGCGAACTCCCACGGTTTCTGCTGCCGCCACAAAGTCCTCATTCAATCCAGATCCCTGTAGGAGTGAGCCTGCTCGCGATAGCGGTGTGTCAGCCCCATTCATCCAGGCTGATAAACCGCGATCGCGAGCAGGCTCACTCCTACAAGGGATTGTGTGTAGCCATTAATCTTGAGCCCCCTGAATCCCTGTGGGAGCTGGCTTGCCAGCGATGGCGTCAATTCAGCCGATACTTATCTTGGCAGTGCACCTACCAGCCAGCGCTGACGCAGTTGTTCCAGCCGACCATTGGCGCGCAGTTTGTTCAGCGCGCGTTGCCAGCGGGCGACCCGGTGCGGATCGGTTTGCAGCGAGAAGGCGATGTAGGTGTCCTGTTTCATCAGCGGGATCTGATACTGCAAGCGCCCGGGTTCCATGCCTTGGCCGCGCGCCAGTGAGGCGATCGACAAGGTGTCGGAGACGACGAAGTCGGTTCGGCCAAGACTGAACAGACGCATCATCTGCTCGGGTGTTTCCACGCCGTAGAGATTGTTCAGGTTTTGCTGTTGCAGAAAACTGTAGGCCAGCCATTTGCGCGGCACGGTGATGCGGCCGATCGCATCGGCTTCGCGCAAATCGTGCACCGGCGGGTGTTGGTTGTCCTGGGCGTACAGGGCAGTTTCCACTTCAATCAACGGCCCGACCCACTGATAGCGATTGTCGCGCTCATCGGTGCGCAACACGGTGAACACACCGGTGTCCGGATGCTCACTGGCCAGATGCAGCGCGCGCAGCAACGGCACTTGTTGGAGGTGGATCTGATCACCGGTTTGCTCGGCCAGCGCACGGACCACGTCGACGCCGTAGCCGACCAGTTGATCACCTTGCAGGAAGTGCAGGGGCGGGTGGTTGTCGCTGAGCAGTTGCAGATCCGCTGCGTTGGCCGTGAGGGCCAACAGTGAGAGCAGACACGCGGCAATCCGTTTCATGAAACGTCCCTGAAAAAACAATCGCGCAGCTTAGTACGGGCCGAGGGTGGCTGTCGTGAGGAATCTGCGGGGCTTTTGTGTCAGAAAACAGGACGGATCGGTTAGGTGGGATGGATGCAAACTGTAGGAGTGAGCCTGCTCGCGATGGCGGCGTATCAGTCAACATTGATGCTGATTGATTGACCGCTATCGCGAGCAGGCTCACCCCTACCCGGGGGTTATGCCACGACTCGGTAGCACGGCACGTACGCCGCGCCGCCCGGCAGTTTCATCCGGTGCTGGGCGACGAAGGCTTTGAGCAGTGCATCCAGCGGCTGCATGATCGCTGCGTCACCACGGATCTGATACGGCCCGTGTTCTTCGATCAGGCGAATGCCCTTGTCCTTGACGTTGCCGGCAACGATCCCGGAGAACGCCCGACGCAGGTTCGCCGCGAGTTCGTGCGGTGGCTGGTCGCGGTGCAGCTTGAGGTTAGCCATGTTTTCGTGGGTCGGATCGAACGGACGCTGGAAGCCTTCGTCGATCTTCAGGAGCCAGTTGAAGTGGAACGCGTCGTTGCGCTCGCGACGGAACTGCTTCACCGCTTTCAGGCCTTGAGTCATCTGCCGCGCCACTTCGGCCGGGTCGTCGATGATGATCTCGTAGTGCTGCTTGGCGGCTTCACCGAGGGTGGCGGTGACGAAGGCGTCGAGCTGCTCCAGATACGGCGCAGCGTGTTTCGGCCCGGTGAGAATGACCGGGAACGGCAGGCCGGCGTTGTCCGGGTGCATCAGGATGCCGAGCAGATAAAGGAATTCTTCAGCGGTACCGGCACCGCCCGGGAAGATGATGATGCCGTGGCCAACGCGCACGAAGGCTTCCAGACGTTTCTCGATGTCCGGCAGGATCACCAGCTCGTTGACGATCGGGTTTGGCGCTTCGGCGGCGATGATGCCCGGCTCGGTCAAGCCGAGGTAGCGGCCGCCATGAATACGCTGTTTGGCGTGGGCGATGGTCGCGCCTTTCATCGGGCCTTTCATCACGCCGGGGCCGCAGCCGGTGCAGATGTCGAGGCTGCGCAGGCCCAGTTCGTGGCCGACTTTCTTGGTGTATTTGTATTCTTCGGTGTTGATCGAGTGGCCGCCCCAGCACACGACGATCTTCGGCTCGACGCCCGGACGCAGGGTGCGTGCGTTGCGCAGCAGGTGGAAGACGTAGTCGCTGATGCCTTGCGAGGTGGTCAGGTCGATGCGTTGGCTGTCGAGTTCGTTTTCGGTGTAGACGATGTCGCGCAGGGCGCTGAAGAGCATTTCACGGGTGCTGGCGATCATTTCGCCGTCGACGAAGGCATCGGCCGGAGCGTTCAACAGCTCCAGGCGTACGCCACGATCCTGTTGGTGAATGCGGATTTCGAAGTCCTTGTAGGCTTCGAGGATGGTCTTGGCGTTATCAACATGGGCGCCGGTGTTGAGGATGGCCAGGGCGCACTGGCGGAAGAGGGTGTAGGTGCTGCCGGATCCGGCTTCGCTCAGTTGCTGAACTTCACGTTGAGAAAGGGTTTCCAGGCTGCCTTTCGGGCTGACCGAGGCATTGATTACGTGTCGTTGGGTCATGCAATGATCCTTAAAACGATGTCATCTCAAGACTAGGCGATGGCATCCGAATAGTGTGTATCCATGAATGAAGATGGCACGATCTGCGCTGTACCGCCATGTCCCCGTTGGACGCTGAAAAGATGAAAAGGAGCCCCAGCATAGCTAAATCCCTCGTGGAGGCGATAATGCGCCGACGAGTTTTTTTGATTGCCCCTTTTGTCGCTCAAGGAAGTCATTTGTGATGTTCGAGATTCAGCCGATGGACGCCGCCACCTTTCGCCAGCAGACCCGCCGCAGCACGATCATCATCGCCGTGCTGTTCCTGGTGCTGGCGATGTTGTTTTCCAGCGTCGCGGTGGCGCTGTTCGGCGAGCCCGGCGGCGATAACCTGCGGTTCAATGTCGGCGGCGTGTTTGTGGCGTTTCTGCTGACGGCGGGCTTGCTGCGCGGGCGCTTCTGGCATCAGACCTGGATGGCCCCGGCGGTGTACAGCTGGCGGCTCAAGCGCAGCCTGATGAGCATCACCAATGTGATGCATCAGGTGACGGCAGCCGTCGAGAAGAATGATCCGACGGCCATGAAAGTGCTGCGTTTCTACCATCTGGGGCTGACGCAGATGCATGAACTGGACGGCAACTCCAGCGATCATGGGCAACTGTGGCGGGAAGTCGAGGCGCACAAGGAGCGGATGCAGGCGCTGGGTCTCGATACCGAACAGACGCGCCTGGATCCAGCGTGGCTGGAACACCTCAAACAGGCTTCGCGTTAAAGCGCCTGCTTGCTGCGCAGTTTCCAAGCGCGGAACAGGCGACCGTAGACCAGCAGATTGACCGCCAGCACCACGCTGCCAAGCGCCAGTTGAATCTGCGGAGTGAGCCCGGCCGGGTAGATGATCGGCCAGATGTAATGCTCGATGAAGCCGCCGGCGTATTCGGTCTGCCCGGCGGCGTGGCGCATGAGGTTTTCCCAGTACGTCAGCGGGCAGGTCAGGTGCAACACTTCGACCGCCACGCCCCAGGCGGCTGCGGGTAAGTGCAGCCACATCAAACGCGGCCACTTGAGCACCAGCAGTCCGCCGAACAGCACGAACAAAATGAAGCACAAATGAAACAGCACCAGCCCGTCGGCTGCGATTCGGTACAGCATGGTGTCTCCCTGACGTAATTGCGATGGCCGCTATGTTACGCCAGCGAGCGCGTTATCGCTCACTGCGAAAGTCGGCAAACTCGGCGCGCATCCGTCCATTGTGCTTGGCCTGGTAGAGCAGTTTGTCGACTTGTTCGATGAAGGGCAGGGGATCGCTGGCAATTGCCGGCTGTACGGTGCCGACACCAAGGCTCAGGCTGACCAGCGACGAAACCGGCGAATGCGCATGAGCAATCTGCTGCTGACGTATCAGGTGCAGGCATTTGCGCGCCACCAGGCGCGCTGACTCGGCGTCGGTTTCCGGCAATAGCCAGACGAATTCTTCACCGCCGATCCGTGCAATGAAATCCCGTGGTCGGTTGGCCGCCAGCGACAGCGTCTTGGCCACCTGGCGCAGGCATTCGTCGCCTTTGAGATGGCCGTAATGGTCGTTGTATTGCTTGAAATAATCGATATCGAGGATCAGTAGCGACAACGGCAATCCGCTGCGCTGCGCGCTGATCCACTCGCGTTCGAGCACGGTGTCGAACATCCGCCGGTTGGCGATGCCGGTGAGGCCGTCCTGGAACGAATACTCTTCCAGTTGCTTTTGCAGGCGGATCAGGTGTTCTTCGGTTTTCTTGCGTTCACTGATATCGAACATGAACCCCACCAGCGCCTCGACTTCGCCGTCCTTGCGCACCACGTGCACGACGTCGCGAATCCACACGTACTCACCGCTGCGGGTCAGGGCGCGATAGTCGGCCTCGTGATCGACGCCGGCGCGGGATTGCGAAACGCAAAACTCGACGACGTAATCACGATCATCCGGGTGCATGCGCTCGACCCAATCGTTGACCCCGACCCAACTGTCCTGCTGCCAGCCCAGCAGGGTTTCGATCTGCGGGCCGATGTAGCTGAAGGTCATGGTTTTCCAGTCGATCCGCCACGGGATGGCTTTGGTCGATTCCAGCAGAGTCTTGTACACGTCACTGTCGATGGCGGTCATGGCGGGGCACGGTCTCGGAGGGAAAATGCGCTGCCAGCATGTTGTTGGCGCGCAATGCTTGCAAGCAGCACGCCGATGAACGGCGACGTTGCGGAGATTTCTTGCAAGTGCGCAAGATTGTTCAAGCCAAAAAACAGCCATTACTGGCAGAGTTGCCGACTGTTTCCTCGGTTGAAGAGCGTTATGTCTGACTCACTCATGCCGCGCAGTGCGTTTCTTCGCGGCGCTGCGGCGATCATGCCGCTGTCACTGGCCACCGCACCATGGGGTCTGTTAGCCGGTTCCATGGCGATTGAAGCCAACCTCACGCCGCTGCAAGGTCAGGGCCTGTCGAGCATCGTTTTTGCTGGCGCTGCGCAGTTGGTGGCGATCGGCATGTTCAAGGGCGGCGCAGGGATTTTCTCGATTCTGCTGACGACGTTGCTGCTGACCTCGCAGCATTTGTTGTACGGCATGAGCATGCGCTCGGTGATTTCACCGCTGCCGGGGCGTTGGCGGATCGGCCTGGGCTTTTTGCTCACCGATGAATTGTTTGCGCTGACCAGTCAGCATGATCGCCAACAGTTCAATCGCTGGTATGCGCTGGGCGTCGGCCTGACGTTCTATATCGCCTGGAATCTCTTCACCCTCGCTGGCATCGTCTTGGGCAGCAGCATTCCGGGGCTGGAACATCTGGGGCTGGATTTCTCGATCGCGGCCACCTTCATTGCCTTGATCACACCGGTGGTGCGTAACGTGCCGACGGTGGTTTGCGTGGCGGTATCGCTGTTCTGTTCGGTGCTGTTCAGTTACTGGCAATGGGGTTCGGCGCTGGTGCTGTCGGGGTTGGCGGGGATGACCGCCGGGTTTATCTGCAACAAGCTGTATCGGGGGCGCACATGATGGTCTGGGCAGTGATATTCGGCATGGGGATTCTGGTGTTCCTCAACCGTTACGTGTTCCTCGAACCGCGCTTGCCGGTGCGTTTGAGCAGCAATGCTCGGCAGTTTCTCGGGTTTGCGGTGCCGGGCATGCTCACCGCCATTTGCGGGCCGATCGTGTTCATGCCGGACAAACAGCTGAATCTGCAGTGGGACAACCCTTATCTGCTTAGTTCGCTGGTGGCCATTGCCCTGGTGATCTACACACGCAATACCTTGCTCAGCATGTTATTGAGCATGGCGTTCTTCTTTTTACTGCGTTGGTGGTTGTAAGTTGTCTGATGGAAACTGTTCTACGCTGTAAAGATGACCCTTTACTTGTGACAGGAGGCGAGCATGGCGACTGAGCAGAAGCATCCGGAACCGGATGACGAAGACAACGATGAGCCGACGCAAGAAGAAATAGAGCGGGAGAAGCACAAGGAACAAACCTGGAAGCACGATGACGGCAGAGAGCTTTCCGATCCTGACCGCAAGTTTTGACCAGTCACCACAAAAAAAGCCCCGCAAATGCGGGGCTTTTTGTTGTGTCAGAGATCGTCCAACTGCGTGAAATCGGGGTGTGAAGCCCGATATCCCAAGGTTCTGTCGATCCAGGCATTCAACTCGTTGACCATCACCGGCGGATGACCGGGATACCCTTCGAGGGTGGTGCGCAGGACGCGTTCGATGTCGGGAACGGTACGCAGGTTTCGGGTCTTGATGTAGTGGCCGATAAAACAGTCGAGTTCAAAGCGTTCTGTCATCGACAGATAAACACACTCCAGGCCGCTGACCTGTTTGATTGCAAAATCGTCGCGCAACTTATTTCTCTGCAAGGCTTGTAAAAGTTGTTGTGGATTCCTGGTTTCTTGACTCTTTGGTCAACTGGTATACCAATCGGAAATGCGGCGCGCATGCTAGCCGTAGTGCTACTAAATGTATGTATGACGATTGAAATGTCAGACAGGCGGTTAGTTCACTCAAACGACTGTTTTATTCAAGCTGTCTCAAGGATGAAACACCCCCTGTAACGCCAACGGCTCACCGGTAGGAGCTGCCGCAGGCTGCGATCTTTTGATCTTGCCTTTGCTCATGAAGAAACAAGGGCAAAGGATCGCAGCCTGCGGCAGCTCCTACATGAGTGAACGGGTGAGGTTGGGGGATGTTTAGGCTTGCTGAATAATTAAGTTGGCGCCCTGATTGCGTGAGTTACCGACTGCTTTACCGACTTTGTACCATTCGAAGGTTTCAGGACTTTCACCTTCGAACAGGAGCATTTGTTCGGCGCGTTCGGCGGGCGTCGCCGGGTCGAGCCATTCCTGCACCAATTCTGCGCGAAACACCACCGGCCGTCGGTCATGGATATCGAGCATGCCGCCCACGCTGTCGGCGGTGATGATCACGAAACCATCGTCGTCCCGAGCCTGCGCCTCGGGCGTAGGACATTGACCGATGGCTGCGCAGAAAACCGGACCTTGATCTGCCCGACGAATCAGCCAGGGTTGTCGGGTTTTGTCGTCGTCATCGACCCATTCAAACCAGTTGTCGACGGGGACGATCAGCCGATGGCGCCAGATCGCGCGAAAGAACGGTCCATGGGCGACTTTCTCCACCCGCGCATTGATCGGCGCCGCGCGATCCTTGGCCCAATGCGGACGCCAACCCCAGCGCAGGTTTTCGGCGTAGAGCGTTTGCTCATGCTGGTGGAGCACGGCCAGTGCGGTGGTCGGTGCAGCGTTGTAGCGAGCCAATGGCGCGTCGCCGACATAGTTGATCAGCGCATCGGGAATGCTCAGGACGGCGACGAAGTCGTGGATGCCTCGGTACTGCGAGAGTCTTCCGCACATGGGCTGAATCTCCGGTAGGAAATTTCAGCGTAGTTGCTTCTTCGCACTCAATCCTGTGCGCCCTGACCGGTGAACGTATCGCGCCATTTCAGCCAGCGTCGTTCGAGCACCGCCAGCACTCCGTCGCTGAGCTTGCCGAGCAAGGCCAGCACGATAATCGCCGCCAGTACGATGTCCGGCCGTGAGGTTTCGCGGCCGTCACTGAGCAGATAGCCCAGGCCTTTGGTGGCGGCGATCAACTCGGCCGCAACGAGAAACATCCACGCCAGACTCATGCCGCTGCGCAACCCGGTGAACAAGCCGGGCAGGGCGGCGGGCAGCAAGATTCGCCGCACCAATTGCAGGCGGCTGAAGCCGTAGATATGACCGACCTCGACCAGTTTGCGATCGATGTTGCGAATGGCCGCGACAACATTGACGTACACCGGGAAGAACGCGCCAATGGCGATCAAGACGATTTTCGAGGTTTCATCAATGCCCAGCCACAGCAACAACAGTGGCACCCAGGCCAGACTCGGAATTGCGCGCAGGGCGGCGAACGTCGGCTCCAGATACGCCTCGGCTTCGCGGCTCAAACCGACCCACGCGGCAAATACCAACGCCAGACTGGCGCCAATGGCGAAGCCCAACAGCACGCGAATCAGGCTCGCGCCGATGTGTTTCCACAAGGCGCCTTCGGCGAGGTCGGTGAGGGTCAGCGCGATCTCGCTGGGCGCTGGCATCTGGTAGGACGGCAGCCAGCCGATGCGTACGATAATTTCCAGCAGCACAACGATCAGCAGCGGTAAGGCCAGACCTTTGAAACGGCGCTGCCAGGTCGGATGAAGGGGCGACGTGCGTCGCGGCGCAACGAGTGGCGCGGGCAGCTGTTTGCTGTGACTGTTCATGAAATCGGGCTCCGCTCACGACAAAACCGCGACGGGCGCGGATTTGTCATGAAGCTGTTCGGTTACTGGCGGGCGACGGCTTGCTGCACACCGCTGTCGAGCAATTGATCGATGACTTGATCGACATTCACCCCGCGACGCACCAACTCTTCGGAGACCAGAATCGGCGCGGCAGCCTTGGAGGCACTGACATCTTTTGTCGTCAGTTGCGGGCTGTTCAGGTCGGTGCGCGACAGCTGCAATTTGGCCACGTCCAGCGGCAGTCCGGATTCCTTGGCGAGCAGGGCGGCGAACGCGTCAGGGTTTTTTAGCGCCCAGTCGCGGGCCTGTTCGTAGGCCTTGATCACCGTCTCGATGGTTTGCGGATGCTCTTTGGCGTATTGCTCAGTGACGCTGATCACTCCGTAGCTGTTGAAGGCCGGGTTGCGGTAGAGCAAGCGCGAACCCGCTTGCACCTGGCTGGCGGCCATATGCGGATCAAGGCCGGCCCAGGCGTCGACATCGCCTTTTTCCAGCGCCGTGCGGCCATCGGGATGTTGCAGGTGCACCAGTTCGACGTCGTCTTTTTTCAAGCCGGCCTGTTGCAGGCTGCGCAAGGTGAACAGGTAAGGATCGGTGCCTTTGGTCGCGGCGATCTTCTTGCCCTTGAGGTCGGCGATGGATTGATACGGCGAATCTTTGCGCACCACCAGCGCCGTCCATTCGGCGCGGCTGTAGACGTAAACCGATTTGATCGGACTGCCATTGGCGCGGCTCAGCACTGCCGCGAGGCTGGCGCTGGAGGCGAAGTCAACGCCGCCGCTGTTGAGGTATTCCAGCGAGCGGTTGCTGCCTTGGCTCAACACCCAGCTGACTTTGGTGTTGGGCAGGGCCTTTTCGAGGAAGCCGAAATTCTTCAGCACCAGACTCACCGGCGAGTAATAGGCGTAATCAAGGTGCACCTCCGCCGGTGCGATTTCGGCGGCATGAGCGATGGGTTGCAGGCTCAGGGCAATGGCGCTGGCAGCCAGCAGTGTCTTGATACGAGGGAAGAACGATGTCATGGGCGCGCTCCGGCGAAGGCACAGGTTTCTTATGTCCAAAAAGATATTTTTATCGAATGCTTCCTGCATGAATGGAATATTGCAGGCTCTGTGCCATGTGAGCCAAAGCCCCGGAATACGGGGGATTTATTGCTTGGGAGGGGAATTCAGGTGTTGTGCGGGAAACAGTGTGGACGGCCACTGTTGCTCAGCCAACAGTCGATAGTGACGGTGCTGAGCTTATGCGTTAATCGAATTTCAAAAGTAAATATTAAGAGCGTTATGGTCTATGCAAACCCTCTTTGCAGGACTCGCCATGAAGCTTTCCCGTTTCCTACGCCGCGCGCTGACCGCGGCTTTATTTACCTCACCACTTTCCTACGCCGCCGAGCCGTTAGTCCTGCACGTGGGTGATCAGAATTACTACAACATCCGCGCTTCGGTGGAAGCCTCCGGGGTTTTGAAGGACGCGCCTTACACCGTCGACTGGAAACACTTTCAGGCCGCAGCGCCGCTGGCAGAAGCCTTGCAGACTGGATCGCTGGATCTGGGCTTTCTCGGAGACTCGGGCTTTCTGTTTCTGGCGGCAAAACAGGCACCGGTGAAACTCATCGGTGTCTCACGGCAGAACCCCGACACCATTGCCCTGCTGGTGCCGAAGGACTCGCCGGTGCAAACCATTGCAGACCTGAAGGGCAAGAAAGTCGCCTATTGGCCGGGGGCCTGGAGCCAGCAGTTGACGCTGCGCGCTCTGGAGCAGGGCGGCCTACCGGAAAACTATGTCGACTTCGTCAAATTGATGCCGATCGATGCCGCCGCCGCATTGCCGCAGGGCAGCATCGATGCCTTCCCGGTCTGGGAACCGTACATTTCCCAGCAGATCCTGTTCTCCGGTGCCCGGCCGATTCTCACCGCGAAAAACCTGATGCCGGGGCTCAGCGCTATCGCGGCCTCGACGCCATCGATCGATAGCAAGCGTGAGGCAATCGCCGATTTTCTCGGGCGTTTGAAGCAGGCACGGGCCTGGGTTGACAACCATACCGACGAGTACGCCGATCTGTGGGCGAAGAAGGCCAATCTCGATCAACAGGTTTCCCGGCACTGGCTGCGCCAGGCGCACATGACCGTCGGGCCGGTGGATCAGCAAGCCGCGACGGACCTGCAAGGCACCGCAGACTTTCTGTTCAAGGTCAAAGCGCTGCCAACGCCGCTGGCCACCGCAGGGATCATCGACACCTCTTTCCAACAAGCGTTTGCGCACTGAACGAGCGTCGGAACCAAACCCTGTGTACCTTATCCAACCTCGGCTCGTAGCGCCGGGCACAAGGATGGATGAGGGCGAGGGAGTTTTGCCAGTCGACAACCTGACCACAGTGGTCGAAAGCAAGGCAAAACATGACCTCCGGATTCAAACTTGTGTGGGCCGCGGTGATTGCCCTAGGGCTGGCCGGCTGCATTGCCGCGCCTATCGAAATGACCGTGCAAACCGAAACACGCCTCAAGGACCAGGCGCCCGTGCGCTTCCTGCTGACGTTCGATGATGGCCCCAGTGCGTCGAGTTTCTGGAACCCATCGGCGACCGTGCTCGACAGCCTCAAGGACAATCCGCTGCAACCCGGCATCAAAGCGGTGTTTTTCGTCCAGACCCGCGCCCCCCGCGCCGGCAACAGCGACATTGGCCGCGGCATCATGCGTCGCGAATACGCAGAAGGGCATATCCTCGGCTTTCACACCGCCACGCATTGGCACACCAACCATCGCTCGCTCGATCCGCAAGAACTCGAAGAATCGCTGACTCACGGCACGGCTGATATCGCGGCGATCACCGGGGCGCCGCCGACATTGCTGCGCCCGCCATTCTGGAATTATGACAAGCGCACATTTGCCGCTTATCAGCAGCACGGCTTACACGTTTTACTCACGGATATAAGCGCCAATGACGGCAAAATCTGGGGATTCAATGCCAGCCCACGTCGTCGGGCAAATATGCTGCGGCAACTGTCGGTCGTGCGTGAAGAGGTGGCGCTGGGTAAGTTTCCGACGGTCGATGGCGTGATTCCGGTGGTGGTGACCTTTCATGACCTCAACCGTTACACCGCGCGGCATGCACGCGAATACCTGCAGATCCTGCTCGACAGCGCCGCAGCGACGGGGGTGAGATTGGCGGACAAGCCGTTCTATGATGATCACGCTGCCCTGGAGAAAGCCGCGCTGGCGCGAACGGTTCAGCAAAGTTCGGAAGCGGTGGAGCTGCCCGGCATCTGGAACTGGATCTGGAATCATGACGCTGAATGAAGAGGTAAATGAAAGTTGTGATCCAGTTGGCATTTTTGTATCGAGCACGACACACATTGCTCATCTATGCTCAACGGATCGATCGATTCACCGCCTGCGAGGCGTCCGCCCATGCTTGCGATTACCGACATTTGCCGCATCGTCGAGTCTGGCTTTCCTGCGCTCAAATGTGACTGCACGCCATCCGCACAGGGGCTTTTGCAGATCAAGGTGTATGAGCCGGAAAGTGGCCGGGTGGACTTACTGCTCAATGGCGTTTCCCCGGAGCACCTCGTCACCATCCGTGACATTTCCAACTTCATCGGCGAGTTGCGCACCGAAATGACGGCGGGGCGCCGCGCCTTTGCGGGCTGAGCCCCTATAAACGACGTTGGAAAGCCTGCACGATGCGCAGCGTCGCCTCGCTGGTGTTGAGATTCTGCACCGCGTCCAGCGGGTGCCAGATGCAATCAATGATTTCATTCTGCGGGCGCACCTCATCGATGTTCAGCACTGAAGCTTCGTAGACGTGATGCCTTGTGCCGCCGGTTTGCAGTTCCATCAAATACAGCACATCGTCGGCGTCCAGCCCGGTTTCCTCCTGCAATTCGCGCACAGCCGCATGGGCTCGGGTTTCCCCTGGCTCGACTTTGCCGCCGGGCAAAGTCCAGCGACAGTGGGGTTTGCGCACCAGGAGAATGTGGCGATCCTGTTCGCAAATGACGGTGGCACGTACTTTCATCTGTTACCTGTTTACTGCTTGTCACGAGAATGTAATGAAACTGCAATATTCGAGCCGCGCCCGGATTTAAAGGTTCCCGTTGAGTTTAGGAGCGCTTGGCTGAGCGAAAAGTGCCGGCACTTTGACTTGTTGCGTTGGCGACACCCGGTTGGCATCCGATTTGGATCCGGGTGTAAGGTTAGAACGTGAAGCTGAATCCACCGTTAGCAAAAAGGAGGTGCCCATGAGCATTCCGATGCTGAACAAGATGCATATGAACGGGTATGACGTGCTCAGCGTAAATAACGGCCCATGGCGGGTTTGCACCCAGGGCGATCGTCTGGCCTCGTTTGCCAGCAAAGAGGAAGCGCTGGCGTATGCCGCAGCACTGCCTGGCTACACAAAACGCCCGACACGCGCGCAAAGTCACAAAACAAGCTGATTGGCGGTAAAAAAACAGCCCCGGTATAGACCGGGGCTGTTTGTTTGGGGTCGGGTGGAGCTCGGGATCAGTGCACTTTGGTTCGACTGATGGCGCGTGCTTTCACTTCTTTGGCGTAAAGCTGCAAGCGTTCTTCATCGCTTTGCAGTACTTCGCAGGATCTCAATACAGTCTGCGCATCCGCTTCATTGCCGGACTTGCGCAACTGTTCAGCAATACGTTTAAGGTCGACTGCCGACCATCTCAGGTCCGATGCGACACTTTGCAGGTCGCGTTGAAGTTCGTGTTCGTATTCATTGAGCCGCATGATCACCTCCAGAACGTTCTCGGTAGAAAATAGTAGTCGCATTTTCCGCCAGCGGTGCAAGGCTTGCCTGTCGTTGGGCTGAGTGGTTGTGAAAAATTGTCCAAAGTTTCGCAAAGACGCTTTGCCACGATGGATGTACACCCGGTTACAAGTTACATTCGCTTTTTTTCAGAGCAGGGAAACACCATGCGGATGTGGATCGGGAGTTTGGCGTTGGTCATGTTGGCAGGGTGCTCGTTGCCGGCGTCACTGGTACCGGGTGAGCCGAATGTCAGCAAGATCAGTGGCAAGGCCCCCAAAGACTATGCCGCGTGTGTATTACCGTTGTGGCAGAAAGACGTTGCCAAGACTACGCAAACGTCGATCTCCAACGGTTATCGCATCACCGCGCCGAGCGTCATTACTGCTGACGAGATTCTCGACATCGTCAAATACAAGGACGGCAGCCGGGTGTCCTTGTACCAGGGGCCACCGTGGGCCAAGTCGGGTTCGTTGCGCAAATCGGTGCGCGACTGCCTGTAACGACTGTTTTCAGGTGCAGAAAAAGCAGAAGCCGGGTCAACGGCTTCTGCTTTTTTTTCGACTTTTTGACGCGAGGCCGTCAGTCTGAAATGTCGGTGAGCGGGATGCTCCCCACGTTGCCCTTTTTCTCTCGTCGATCCTGAATCCAGTCTTCCACTTGCTGGCCGAACTGCGCCGGCGCCTTGCGCCCGACCTTGCGCGCAATGTCGAGGATGGTCTGTTGGGCGAGGGCTTCTTCCATGCGTTTTTGCGCGGTCATCATCGCGGCATGGATCGAACAGGTGCCCTCGATTGCCCATTCCGGTGGATTACCCTCAAACAGCGCGCAACGCCCGCGAATGTCGCGGCATTCGAAAATATTCTTGCGCCCGTCGATGGCGTTGACGATATCGAGCAGGGTGATTTCGTCAGCCGGCCGCGCCAGGCTGAAGCCGCCGCGCACGCCTTCACTGGCTACCACCAGTTTGCCCTTGGCCAGTTTGGTGAAAATCTTCGCCAGATACTCCACTGGCACGCCCTGCAATTCGGCGAGATCACGCACGCTGGCCTCGCGGCTGTCACCGCCGTTGCCAACCAGAAAGGCCAGGCAATGAATACCGTATTCGACGCCTGCACTGTAAAGAGACATAGATATATCCGACTTTATTTGTCGTAAATACTAGCAGCCCGAGCGGCGACCGGCAATCCGCTGGATTGGCCAGATTTAGCGTTTTACGGGCTTGCAGCCCATGTATTTGAGGGTTTTTCTGTTAAATTTGAGCGTTTAAGTATCGGTTAATTAGATTAAACCAATCGAATAATCTGACTTGTTGGATTTATATCCGACCAATACAGTCGGCGCTATCGGAGCGAGAGCCAAACACCTCCGGACATATTCATGACGCCCTTTTAAAGGGCACGGCTTTTCTGGAGATTCACAAATGAAGCAGCAGATTCTGGTCATCGGCGCAGGTTTTGGCGGTATGTGGTCGGCATTGAGCGCTACACGTCTGGTCGATATTCATGGCCGTGACGATGTTCAAATCAGCGTGCTCGCACCCCAGGCGGAACTGCGTGTGCGCCCACGTTTCTACGAGCCGAACGCTCATCAACTGGCAGCACCGCTGCACGAACTGTTCGAAGCGGTCGGCGTTCACTTCATCAAAGGAGCGGCCGAGACCATCGACGTGGCGGCCAAAACCGTCGGTTACACCGATGCCTCCGGCAGCAAAAAAACCTTCCACTTCGACAAGCTGGTGTTGGCCAGCGGCAGCGGTCTGGCTCAGTCCGCCACGCCGGGTGTCGTGCAGCATGCTTTTGACGTTGATCAGATCGAGGCGGCAATCCGCCTGGAAACGCATCTGAAATCCCTGAAAGACCTGCCTGACAGTCCGGCACGCAACACCGTGGTCGTCGCTGGTGGCGGCTTCACCGGGATTGAAACCGCGACCGAAATGCCAGGGCGTCTGCGCGAAATACTCGGTGAGCAGGCCGATCTCAAGGTGATCATCGTGGATCGCGGGCAGAAGATCGGCATTTCGATGGGCGAAGAAATCAGTCTGTCGATCATCGAGGCCAGTGCAGAACTGGGCGTCGAATGGCGTTTGGGTGTCTCGGTGCAGTCGGTCGACGCCAGCGGCGTGACACTGTCTGACGGCCAGCACATCGAGGCGAAAACGGTGGTCTGGACGACCGGCGTGCGCGCCAGTTCTTTGACCGAGCAGATTGCGGCCGAGCGCGACAAGCAAGGTCGCCTGCATGTCGACGCCCACCTGAAAGTGATCGGTCAGGACGACATCTTTGCCACGGGTGATGTGGCTTACGCGGCCACCGACGATATCGGCAACTATGCACTGATGACCTGCCAGCACGCGATTTCGCTGGGGCGGCACGCCGGTAACAACGTTGCTGCGCAACTGCTCGGGGTCGAGCCGACACCGTACAGCCAGCCGAAGTACGTGACCTGTCTGGACCTCGGTGCCTGGGGCGCGGTGTACACCGAGGGCTGGGATCGTCAGGTGAAACTGGTCAAGCAGGAAGGCAAAACCTTGAAGACCCAGATCAATACGCAGTGGATCTATCCGCCTGCGGCTGATCGCGTGAGTGCGCTGGCAGCGGCGGATCCGATGATTCCTGTGGTCGCCTGAGCCACGGCAGAGAAGGGCGCGGATCTGATGCGCTGGAGGCGGTTCGCAATGCGCTGTGACAGTTGCTGGCAGAGGATTTTTTCTGCAGCGACTAGGCTTTTGAGTGCCAGCCCCAGGAGGGGCTGGCATTTTTGTTTGTTGGCTGTTTGAAGGAGCTTGGATCATGGATGATCTGGTGAAAGATGTTATTCCGCTGTTGCAGTATTTGATTCCCGGGTTTTTATCGACGTGGATTTTTTATGCCCTGACAGCGTTCAAGCGACCTGACACATTCGGTCAGATCGCGCAGGCGCTGATCTTCACATTTGTGATTCAGGGTGCCGTGATGGGGATGTCCACTCTGTGTTTTTGGGTAGGTGCAAAAGGGTTTTCCATAGGGCAATGGGATGCGAAGTCAGAAACGCTGTGCGCATTTATGGTGTCCGTTTCGCTTGGATTGTTGTCTTGTTATCTGGCTACGAATGACCGGTTGCATAGCTGGTTGCGCCGTCGAAATGTCACGAAACAATCTTCCTATCCGAGCGAATGGTTCAGTTTTTTTGCCCAGCACCATCGACTCATCACACTTCATTTGAACGACGAAAGACGCGTTTTTGGCTGGCCTGTCGAGTGGCCTCCGGAATCCACAAGTGGTCAGTTCGTGATGCAAAATCCACGCTGGTTGAATGCTGACGGGACAGAGACGGCTTTTGGCGCCGAGTATTTGTTGATAGATTCCGGGAACGTCAAATGGGTTGAATTCAATCCGACATAAGAGGGTTCATCATGACCGCTAGAGCACCGCAACCGATGCCACCGAATGTGGCGCGCCGATTCACAGGGCCTGACGGGAAACCAGTGGCGAATCCACAGCCCAGAGCACCGAGCGCGCCCCCCCCACTGAAGAACTAGCGCCTTTCAGCCCCAACCTTCCTTCACCGCCCGGCGAATCGCCTCCAGCAACATCGCGAACGCCGGGTTGTCGTTGTTCTCCCGCCAGATCAGGTGCAGCTCGCTCTGCACCCCTTCACCCAGATCGATCTCGCGAAACACCACATTCCGGAACACCACACTGGTGGCGCAGCGCGGCACCAGCGCCAGGCCCATGCCGGCGTTGACCAGTGCCAGAATCGTCAGCGACGACCCCAGCCACTGCACATAATCCGGCGCGACCCGGGCTGAGCGCAGCATGCCGGTCAGCAGTTCGTTGAATGGCGGATAGGCAGCGTGGGAGTACATCAGGAACGGCTGTTTATCCAGATCGCCGACTGATACTTCAAGCGCAGTCGCCAGCGGATGATTGCTCGGTACTGCCAGCACAAACGGTTCGCGCACCAGGCATTCTGTGGCGTAGCCCGGCTCCAGCAACGGAGCGCGGGCGATGCCCAGATCGATGCGTCGCGCGCGCAGCGCTTCGTGCTGCTGGTAGGTGTTCATCTCCGAGAGATCGATTTTCACCTGCGGTTGTTTCAGCCGGGCTTCGGCGATGACCTTGGGCAAAAATTCATACACCGCGCTGCCGACAAAACTGATGTTCACCGAACCGATATCGCCCTCGGCAAACCGTCGGGCGGTGACGGCGGCTTGCTGGGCGCGCTCGAGCAGGTTCTGTGCTTCGATGAAGAAAGCCCGGCCTGCCGCCGTGAGCGCGACGCTGCGCGTGCTGCGGGTAAACAGTTCGACGCCGAGGTGATGCTCCAGCAACTGGATCTGCCGGCTCAGCGGTGGCTGGGTCATGTTCAGTCGCTCGGCGGCGCGGCGAAAGTTGAGTTCCGTGGCGACGGTGGTGAAGCAGCGTAGTTGGGTGAGTTCGAACATTGATCTAATCCAGGTATCAATCGAATGCCAAGTTAGATTAGACGGGATCAATGATCGCCGTCCATGATCGACTCCATCGCTTCACGCCGTCCCTAAAAAAAACAAGATCGGGAGTCGCCCCTTGAAAACCCTGCAGAGTTCGCCGGATGTCACGGTACTCGCCCGTGCCGCCGCCAAGGTCAAGCGCCATGTGCTGCCGCTGTTCGTGGTGATGTTCATCGTCAACTACATCGATCGGGTCAATATCGGTTTCGTGCGCAGCCACCTGGAAACCGATCTGGGCATCGGCGCTGCGGCCTATGGGCTTGGCGCCGGGCTGTTTTTCGTGGGCTACGCACTGTTCGAAGTGCCGTCCAACATGCTGCTGCAACGCTACGGCGCGCGGGTCTGGCTGACGCGGATCATGTTCACCTGGGGTGCCGCCGCCATGGCCATGGCGTTCGTCAAAGGTGAAACCAGTTTCTACGTGCTGCGCTTTATTCTCGGCGCGGCGGAGGCCGGGTTCTTTCCGGGGATCATTTATTACTTCACCCAATGGCTGCCGGCCTCTGAGCGCGGCAAGACCATGGCGGTGTTTCTCAGTGGTTCGGCGATTGCCTCGGTGATCTCCGGCCCGGTGTCCGGTGCGCTTCTGCACATCAGCGGGCTGGGCCTGCATGGCTGGCAATGGATGTTCCTGATCGAGGGTGCGGCATCCGTGGTGCTCTGTGGGTTTGTGTGGTTCTGGCTGCAATCGCATCCGCGTCAGGCCAAATGGTTGAGCGAAGAGGAGCGTGAAGCGCTGGTCGCGGCGATTGCCGAAGAGCAGCGAGCCCGTGAAATGGTGCAAGAGGCCAAGCCGTCGATGTTCAAACTATTGGCGGATCGGCAGATCGCGCTGTTCTGCTTCATCTATTTCTCCATCGCCCTGACCATTTACGGCGCGACGTTCTGGCTGCCGAGCATGATCAAGAAGATGGGCAACCTCGGCGACTTCCAGGTCGGCCTGCTCAATTCGATCCCGTGGATTATCTCGATTGTCGCCATGTACGGCTTCGCGGCGATGGCCGGCAAATGGAAGTTTCAGCAAGCCTGGGTCGCCCTGACGCTGGTGATCGCGGCGATCGGCATGTTCATGTCGACCACCGGCGGACCTATCTTCGCCTTCGTCGCGATCTGTTTCGCGGCCATCGGTTTCAAGGCGGCGTCGGCGCTGTTCTGGCCGATTCCGCAAAGCTATCTGGATGCGCGCATCGCCGCTGCGGTGATCGCATTGATCAACTCGATCGGCAACCTCGGCGGCTTCGTGGCGCCCACCGCGTTCGGCTTTCTCGAGCAAACCACCGGCTCCATCGAGGGCGGTCTGTATGGCCTGGCGGCGACGTCGCTGATCGCCGCGGTGGTGATCTTTTTTGCCCGCACGGCGCCCGGCGCAAAAGGTAAAAACCTTGCAAAGCCGCATGACGGGGCCGCCGTTGTCGTGACGGCCAGCCCGGCCGCGAGCCATTGAATTGATTGTTGATCTGTCAGGAGCGTTACCTTGAAAATCACCCGCGTAACCGTGACCCCGATTGCCTTTCGTGATCCGCCGTTGCTCAACGCCAGCGGCATCCACGAACCTTTCGCCCTGCGTTCGATCATCGAGATCGAAAGCGACAACGGCTACATCGGCCTCGGCGAAAGCTACGGCGACGCCCCGGCGCTGGCGATCCAGCAGCAGTTGCAGTCGCAGCTGATCGGCCTCGATCCATTCAACCTCAACCAGTTGCGCGCCATCGTGCAGGCCACCGTCGCGGCGAACAAACCGGCCAGTGTTGCCGGTGCCGAGCTGGCACCCGGTTCCCACGCCAGCAAAGCGGTGAGCAACGCCTATTCGGCGTTCGAAGTGGCCTTTCTCGATTTGCAGGCGCATTACCTGAACGTGCCATTGGTGGACCTGCTCGGCGGCGCCATTCGCGATGAGGTGCCGTTCAGTGCCTATCTGTTCTTCAAGTACGCGCAGCACGTCGATTCGCCATACAAACCGGATAACTGGGGCGAAGCGCTCAGTGAGCAGCAAATCGTTGCGCAGGCTGCACGGATGATCGAGGCCCATGGGTTCAAGAGCATCAAGCTGAAGGCGGGTACGTTGCCGCCGGAGCATGAAGTGGCGTGCATCAAGGCGCTGAAAAAAGCTTTTCCTGGTTATCCGTTGCGCATCGATCCGAACGGCAACTGGTCACTGGAAACCTCGATTCGCATGGCCGAGTTGCTCGGTGATGATCTGCAGTATTACGAAGACCCGACCCCGGGCCTCGACGGCATGGCCGAATTGCACAAGCGCACGGGCCTGCCGCTGGCGACCAATATGGTGGTCACCGATTTCGACGAATTTCGCCGCAGTGTCGCGCAGAACAGCGTGCAGATCGTCCTCGCCGACCATCATTATTGGGGCGGCCTGCGCGACACGCAGACGCTGGCAAAGATGTGCGATGTGTTCGGCGTTGGCGTGTCGATGCATTCCAATTCGCACCTGGGCATCAGCCTGATGGCGATGGCGCATGTGGCGGCGGCCGTGCCGAATCTGGATTACGCCTGCGACACGCATTACCCGTGGCAGGAGCCGGATGAAGAGGTGATCAAAGGCGGCAAGCTGCCGATTGTCGACGGCTGCGTGAAGATCACGCGAGCGGCGGGGCTTGGGCTGGAACTGGATCACGAGCAGTTGGGCATGCTGCATGATCAGTACCTGACGTGCGGGATTCGTCAGCGTGATGATGTGCGGCAGATGCAACGCTATAAGCCGGACTGGAAGGCGGTCAAACCGAGGTTTTGATAGCGTCAGGACTGGCCTCATCGCGGGCAAGCCCGCTCCCACAGGTTATCGTGTCGATTGCAAACTCTGTATTCAACGAAGAACCCTGTGGGAGCGGGCTTGCCCGCGATGAGGTTCTCCAGTCAGAGTGTCTTTACCAGCCAATCCCGAAACGCTTTCAGCGATGGCAGATTTTCATTGCGCGGCGGATACACCAGGTAATAGCTGCGTCGGCTGGTAATCGCTTCCCCGAGTTGCAGCAGATCACCATTCAATAACTCATCCTCCACCAAAATCCGCGGCACCAACCCCACCCCGATATTCGCCCGCACTGCCCGAATCAAGTGCGAGGTCATCTCAAAACTCGGGCCGATGCGCATGCTGCGGTGGGGCAGGCCGTGATGACTGAACCATTCCGCCCACGCCTGCGCATTGCTGCTGACGTTGAGCAGCAGTTGCCCGGCGATGCGCTGTTCGGCGTCATCACGCTCGGCAGCCGAGAGCTGCGCGCTGGCGATCACCACCAGCTCTTCGGTGTGCAGGGGCAGGGCGGTCAGCCCCGGCCATTCTCCGCTGCCGACGCAAATCGCCGCATCGATTTCGCTGGTATCAAAGTCGATCGCTTCGATACGCGAATGCAAATGCACCGTCATGCCCGGGTGGGCGTTATAGAAATCCTTGAGTCGCGGCAACAGCCACTTCGAACCGAAGGTCGGCAGCGTCGCCAGGCGCAAACTGTGAACGCCGGAACCAAACGCCATCGCCTGCAATGTCGCGCTGCGAATTTGCCCCAACGCCTCTGCCAGCTCGCGCTGATACATGCGCCCGACGTCGGTGAGCACCACTTGCCGGCCTTCACGAGTGAACAAGCGCATGCCGAGCATTTTCTCGAGAATCTGCACTTGCCGGCTGACCGCGCTTTGCGTCAGCGACAGTTCATGCGCCGCGCGGGTGTAGCTTTCATGGCGTGCGGCAGCCTCGAACGCCAGCAATAACGACATCGACGGTGTGAGTGTGCGCGGATTCATTCGTAAAAGTCATCAATAGCGGGTCGAATTTACGGTTGTCCCAAGGTCGTTCAGCAATGAACATGGGCACCATTAGATGGCGCAGCCTGACGCAATCATTCGTTGCGTACAACTGTTCAGCGCCACATAGCCCGATGTTGACCGAGATTTCCTGACCGATGATTGCCCAGCTGTCCCCCGCCAAAGCCCTGGCCGCCGATTACCAACAGTTCCTGAATGCGCTGAAGAACAGCGGTTTTCGCGGTGAAATCAGCGCCGATTACGCCAGCCGCGTGGTGCTTGCGACCGACAACTCGATCTATCAGCGCTTGCCGCAAGCGGCGGTGTTTCCGATGGACGCCGATGACGTCGCGCGGGTGGCGCGACTGATCGCCGAGCCGGCCTATCAACACGTGGTGATCACCCCACGCGGCGGCGGCACCGGTACCAACGGCCAATCGTTGACCGATGGCATCGTCGTCGACCTGTCGCGGCACATGAACCGCATTCTCGAAATCAACGTCGAGGAGCGCTGGGTGCGCGTGCAGGCCGGGGTGGTCAAGGATCAGCTCAACGCCGCACTGAAATCTGCCGGGCTGTTCTTCGCCCCTGAGCTGTCGACCTCCAACCGCGCCACCGTCGGCGGCATGATCAACACCGATGCCAGCGGGCAGGGCAGTTGCACCTACGGCAAGACCCGCGACCATGTGCTTGAACTCGACATGGTCTTGCGCGGTGGCGAGCGTTTGCACGGTCAGCCGCTGGAAGAGCGCGAACTGCAAGCGCTCTGCGCCCGCACAGATCGCGTCGGCGAAGTCTATCGCTGTGCGCGGCAGATCATTGATGAGCAGGGTGAGCTGATCAAAGAACGCTTCCCCGATCTCAATCGTTGCCTGACCGGTTATGACCTCGCGCACTTGCGTGAAGCGGACAACCGTTTCAACCTCAACAGCGTGCTGTGCGGCGCCGAAGGCTCGCTGGGTTTCGTGGTCGAGGCACGCCTGAATGTGCTGCCGATCCCCACGCATACGATGCTGGTGAACATCCGCTACGCCGGATTCATGGACGCCTTGCGTGATGCGCGGGCGTTGATGGCGCTCAAGCCGTTATCGATCGAAACCGTCGACTCGAAAGTCTTGCTGCTGGCGATGCAGGACATCGTCTGGCACGGTGTCGCCGAATACTTCCCGGCGAGTGCCGAGCGGCCGACTCTGGGCATCAATCTGGTCGAGTTCTGTGGTGACGATCCGGAAGAGTTGCAACGGCGGGTCGAGGCGTTTGTCGAGCACTTGAGCAGCGACCGCACGGTCGAGCGTCTGGGCCACACACTGGCGGTCGGTCACGCGGCGGTAAACAAGGTCTACGGCATGCGCAAACGGGCGGTGGGCTTGCTCGGCAACGTCGCCGGTGAAGCGCGGCCGCAGCCGTTTGTCGAAGACACGGCGGTGCCGCCGCAGCATCTGGCCGAGTACATCGCCGAATTGCGCGACCTGCTCGACAGCCACGGTTTGCAGTACGGCATGTTCGGTCACGTCGATGCGGGCGTGCTGCACGTGCGGCCGATTCTCGACATGAAAGACCCGCAGCAAGCCGCGCTGGTGCGTCCGGTGTCCGATGGCGTCGCGGCGCTGACCCAGCGTTACGGCGGTCTGCTGTGGGGCGAGCACGGCAAAGGTCTGCGTTCGGAATACGCGCCGGCATTTTTCGGTGAACTCTATCCGGCGCTGCAAGCACTGAAAGCGGCGTTCGACCCGTTCAACCAGTTCAACCCCGGCAAGATCGCCACCCCAGCCAACACCGATGCGGCGTTGCTGAAGATCGACGAAGTGACCCTGCGCGGTGAACTCGATCGGCAGATCGACGAAAAGGTCTGGCAGGACTACGGCGCGGCCATGCACTGCAACGGCAACGGCGCCTGCTACAACTTCGACCCGGATGATGCGATGTGCCCGTCATGGAAGGCCACCCGCGAGCGTTCGCAGTCGCCGAAGGGGCGCGCGTCGTTGATCCGCGAGTGGCTGCGTTTGCAGGGCGAGGCGGGCGTCGATGTGTTGTCTGATGCCATGCGCAAACCGGCGTTTTTCAGCACGCTGTGGCAGCGCTGGCGCAACACGCGTCAGCAGTCCGAAGATTTCTCTCATGAGGTTTACGACGCCATGGCCGGTTGCCTGGCGTGCAAGTCCTGCGCGGGGCAGTGCCCGGTGAAGGTCAATGTGCCGGAGTTTCGTTCGCGCTTTCTTGAGCTGTATCACGGCCGCTATCTGCGTCCGGCGCGGGATTATCTGATCGCCTCGCTGGAGTACAGCATTCCGTACATGGCGCGAATTGCGGCGCTGTACAACGGCATGATGGGCGCTGCGTGGGTGCGTGGTCTGCTGGAGCGTGTCGGCGGCATGGTCGATGTGCCGTTGCTCAGTCGTTTTGATTTTCATGCCGCCATGCGTCGCTGGCAGGTGCAACCGGCCACGGTCTCGACCTTGTCCGCACTGACCGAGGCGCAACGCGAGCGCAGTGTGGTGATCGTCCAGGATGCGTTCACGCGCTACTTCGAAGCAGCGCTGCTGGCCGACCTGGTCGAGCTGATTTCGCGTCTTGGTTATCAGGTTTATCTGGCACCGTTCAGCGCCAACGGCAAGCCTTTGCACGTGCAGGGTTTCCTTTCGGCGTTCAATCGCGCGGCGTTGCGCAATGCTCGGCAGTTGCGTGAGCTTGCAGATATTGGCGTGCCGCTGCTGGGCCTTGATCCGGCCATGACCCTGGTCTATCGCCAGGAATATTTGAAAGTACCCGGCATGCAACAATGCCCGGAGGTGGCGCTGGTGCAGGAGTGGCTGCTCAAGGTCATGCCGGAGCAAGCGCCTCAGGATCATCGCGAAGAATTCCGACTGCTCGCCCACTGCACCGAAAAAACCAACGCACCGGCCGCGACCCGCCAGTGGGAGCAGGTGTTCGAGCGTGCCGGTTTGCAACTGGCGACGCAGGCCACGGGTTGCTGCGGCATGTCCGGCACCTATGGCCACGAGGCGCGCAACCGTGAAACCTCAGCGGTGATTTACCAGCAGTCGTGGGCGCGTCAGATCGATGCGCCGGCAGAGAAGGGCGAAGCACTGGCCACCGGTTATTCTTGCCGCAGCCAGGTCAAACGCCAGTCGGATCAGGCACTGCGCCACCCGTTGCAGGTGCTGCTTGAGGTTCAACGTCGCTGAGGTCGTTGCCCGTGTCCTTGTCCCAGATCAGGCGCGGATCAAAGCTCATCGCCGCAAGCATGGTGAACACCACGACCAGGCCAAAAAACAGAATGCCCGGTCGTGGCTCGATATCGCCCAGCGCCTGGAATTTCACCAGCGCCGCGACCAGCGCCACCACCAGCACGTCGAGCATTGACCAATAGCCGATCAGCTCGACGAAGCGGTACAGTTTCGAACGCTCTTTGCGCGCCCAGGCGCTGTCGCGTTGCACGGTGGTCAGCAGCAGGGTCAGGGCAACAAACTTGATCCCCGGCACGGCAATACTGGCGATGAAGATGATCAGCGCAATGTCCCACGCCCCAGCCTCCCAGAACTCCAGCACGCCGCTCATGATCGTGCTGTCGGCGCCGCTGCCGAGCATGGTGGTGTTCATCACTGGCAAGAGATTGGCCGGCACGTAAAACGCCAGCGCGGCGAGCATGTAGGCCCAGGTACGCGTCAACGAATTGGTCTTGCGCCGATGCAGCGGCGCGTCGCAGCGCGGACATTCATGCGGCTCGTCGGTCATGTCGCAAGCCAGCCCGCAGCTGTGACACAGGCACAGATTGAGTTCGCTGGCGGTCGGTGGTCGCTTCATAGAATGTCCCAGAGGTCACGGATGTCGCGACCGGCAATGCGGATCATCATCAGGCTCAGTACCGCCAGCGCGAACAGGCCGATGCCGGGCAACACGTCGAGCAAGCCGGCGAGTTTGAACACCGCGACCATGGCACCGAGCAAACACACCTCGAGCATGCTCCAGGGGCGCAGGGTTTCCAGCCAGCGCATGCACAGCTTGAACCCCGGCGCACGCTGTCCGCCGAGGGCGAAGCCCAGCACCCAGATCAGCAGTACCAGTTGAAACGCCGGCGCGATAATGATCGAGATCGCCGCGACCATTGCAATGAACGTGATCGGCCCCTGACTCAGCGCCAGCACCGAGTCCCACAGCGTCGCGCTGTTTTTCAGGCCTTTCATGCTGATGCTCATCACCGGGTAGAAATTGGCGAACAGCCACAGCATCGCCGCTGTAAACGTCAGGGCCAGGCGCTGCTCAACGCTCAAACCATTGAAGCGCTGAAGCACGCCACCGCAGCGTACGCACGAGGTTTTCTGGTGTTTGCCGAGCACGGCTTTTTCATACACACAGTCGCAGTGCTCGCAGATGATCAGGTGTTCGGTGTTGACCATGGACAACGCTCGACAGCAAAGACCTGATCACTATAGACGCTCCCTTGTAGGAGCTGCCGCAGGCTGCGATCTTTTGATCTGGTTTTTGAAGATCAGGATCAAAAGATCGCAGCCTGCGGCAGCTCCTACAGGGGCAATGGATTGAGTGCGGGATTCGCTGACCACGTCTGCAAACACATACGCCCACCCCAACAGGTCTGGCGAATGAGTGTCTGGTTCAAGGTTATGCTTCGGCGTTCCAGTGAACATCTGTTTTGACTGACGCGACGCCTTCGCGCATCCAACCCTGTAGGAGCTGCCGCAGGCTGCGATCTTTTGATGTTGTTTTTAAGACAAGATCAACAGATCGCAGCCTTCGGCAGCTCCTACATGGCGTCGGATCGGTTATTTGCGGTCGAGCCATACGGTTTGGGCGTTGCAGAATTCGCGGACGCCGAAGTGCGATAGTTCGCGGCCGAAACCGCTTTTCTTCACGCCGCCGAAGGTTACGCGCGGGTCGCTGGCGGAGTAGCCGTTGATGAACACGCCGCCGGTGTCCAGTTCGCTGGTCAGTTGCTGGGCCAGTGGCACGTTGGCGGTGTAGATCGTCGCGGTCAGGCCGAACTCGCTGTCGTTGGCCAGCGCTACTGCATGGGCGCAATCGCGGGCGGTAATGATCGAGGCGACCGGGCCGAACAGTTCCTGTTTGAACGAGGTCATGCGGTCGGTGACATCGGCCAGCACGGTTGGCTCGTAGTAGTTGCCGGCGCCTGCGGTTTTGCCGCCACCGAGCAACAGCGTCGCGCCTTCTTCAAGGGTGTCGCGCACTTGCTGATCGAGTTCATCACGCAGATCAAAACGCGCCATCGGGCCGATGTAAGTGTCGGCGGCCAATGGGTCGCCCACTTTCAGCTTGCGCGTGGCTTCGACGAATTTGCGGGTGAATTCTTCAACCACGCCTTCTTCGATGATCAGACGTTTGGCCGCAGCGCAGACCTGACCGGAGTTCTGATAGCGACCGATGACAGCTGCTTGCACGGCCTCGTCGATATCAGCATCGTTGAGCACGATAAACGGGTCGGAGCCGCCCAATTCCAGCACGCATTTCTTCAGCGCAGCACCGGACTGAGCGCCGATGGCCATGCCGGCACGCACGCTGCCGGTCAGGGTCACCGCCGCAATGCGCGGGTCGGCAATGGCGGTCGAAACGCCTTCCGGGGTGACGTTGATCACTTCAAATACGCCGTCAGCGAAACCGGCACGGGTGAAGGCGTCACGAAGCAGGTAGGCGCTGCCCATCACGTTCGGCGCATGCTTGAGCACGTAAGTATTGCCAGCGATCAGCGCGGGAACGGCGCCACGCAGCACTTGCCAGATCGGGAAGTTCCACGGCATCACGGCAAGGATCGGGCCGAGCGGGCGGTATTCGATACGCGCCTTGCCACCTTCAACCTGGGTGGGCTCAGCGTCGAGCATGGCCGGGCCGTTTTCGGCGTACCACTCGCACAGCTTGGCGCATTTCTCGATTTCGCCACGGGCCTGAGCGATCGGCTTGCCCATTTCCTGAGTGATCATGGTCGCCATGGCTTCAGCGGTGTCACGCAGCGCGCCAGCAAGGGCGGTGAGCAAACGCGAGCGATCCTGCAGTGGCTTGCGTTTCCATTTGCCGAAGCCGTAAGCCGCGCGGGTCAGCGCGGCGTCGAGCACGGTGGCGGACTCAAAAGCGTAATGACCGATCTGCTCGCCGGTGGCGGGGTTGATCGAGATGGCGTGGGTCTGGCTGGAAATCTGGCTCATGGTCTCGTCCTGCATGTTCGTCGGATGAGCCTAGAGTAGAGTGGTGTTTGTTTTCTGGAAACTGAATAATAAAGATCGTTTCTTTCACGATTGGAGAATGACTGTGGATCTGGTGCAGCTGGAAATCTTCAAAGCCGTTGCCGAACACGGCAGCATCAGCGCCGCCGCCACGCAGATCCACCGCGTGCCGTCGAACCTGACCACGCGGATCAAGCAGCTTGAGCAGGATTTGGGTGTCGATCTGTTCATTCGCGAGAAAAGTCGTCTGCGCCTGTCGCCGGCGGGGTGGAGTTTTCTTGAGTACGCGCGGCGCATTCTTGATCTGGTGCAAGAGGCGCGCGCCACCGTGGCCGGCGAAGAACCGCAGGGCGCGTTTGCTTTGGGTTCACTGGAAAGTACAGCAGCGGTGCGCATCCCCGAACTGCTCGCGGCGTACAACCAACTGCACCCGAAAGTTGATCTGGACCTGTCCACCGGGCCCTCGGGGACGATGATCGACGGCGTGCTCTCCGGGCGTCTTGCGGCAGCATTCGTCGACGGCCCTGTCCTGCATCCGACGCTGGAAGGTGTGCCGGCCTTCGAAGAAGAAATGGTCATCATCGCGCCACTCAATCACGGCCCGGTAAAGCGTGCAGCGGATGTGAATGGCGAGAATATCTACGCCTTCCGCTCCAACTGCTCCTACCGTCATCACTTCGAAAAATGGTTCAGCACCGACGCCGCCGTGCCTGGCAAAATCTTCGAAATGGAGTCCTACCACGGCATGCTCGCCTGCGTCAGCGCCGGTGCCGGTCTGGCGCTGATGCCACGCAAGATGTTGCAGAGCATGCCTGGCAGCGCGACCGTCAGCGTCTGGCCGCTGGCAAAGGATTTTCGCTATCTGACCACGTGGCTGGTGTGGCGCCGGGGCACGGTGTCGCGCAGCTTGAGCATGTTCGTGCGGTTGCTCGAAGAGCGCGGCGTGGTGCGCGCAGAAGAATAATTGACACTTTGTGTCATGACTGTATCTTTATCGGCGTTTCGCAATATAAAAAACTATACAGCGCAGCCATGAGGACCAAGGAAATGACCACAGCCCTGAGCGAAAAAGTTGCCCTGAGCGGTAAAGAAGCGGTCGGCGAACGTTTTGTGCTGGAAACGATGCGCCACGCCCAGCAATTGACCTGGAAAGCCGTCGACGCCATTGCCGAGGTGATCAAACCGGGCATGCTTGAATCCGAAGCGACGGCGCGAGGCAAGGAAATCCTCGCCGACTTGGGCATGGACCGGATCTGGCATCCGCTGCTGATTCGCTTCGGTGCCAACACGCTGAAGACCTTCAAACAGCGCTCCGACGGCGATCCGGTGCTCGGTGAGGACGACATTTTCTTCATCGACATGGGCGTGGTCTGGCAAGGCCACGAAGGCGATGCGGGTGCGACCTACACCACCGGTTCCGACTCGCAAATGATTGCCTGCGCGGCGGCTGCCAAGGAATTGTTCGACCGGGTCGAAGCGTTCTGGCGCAAGGGTGTTTCCGGCGTTGAGCTTTACCGCTATGCGACTGAACAGGCCGAAGCGATGGGTTGGGTACTGAACCTGAACATTAAAGGGCACCGGGTCAGCGATTTCCCGCACGCGATTCACCGTGGCGGCGATCTGGGCGATTTCGAGCAGGCGCCGAACGCCGGCGTTTGGATTCTGGAAATCCAGATCGCCCATCCGACGCGGCCGTTCGGCGCTTTTTACGAAGACTTGCTCATTTAGGAAAGCCTCATGACTACACCTAATGTTTTGCTTTTTTCCTACGGCACTTTGCAGGATCGCGCCGTGCAACTCTCCAACTTCGGCCGCGAGCTGCAAGGGCGCCCGGACAGTCTGCCGGGCTATAAGCAGGAAATGGTCGAGATCACCGATCCTGCGGTGCTCGCCACCAGCGGCAAGACCCACCATCCGATCGTGCAGGAAAGTAGCAATGCGGCCGATGAGATTGCCGGCACGGTTTTCCAGATCACCGCGCAGGAGCTGGCGGCAGCGGATGAATACGAAGTGGCGGACTACAAACGCGTCAGCGTGCTGCTAAAGTCTGGAGTCGATGCATGGGTTTACGTGCAGGCGTGACAACAGAACGCAGCGCTGTAGTTGTTTTTATATAGCGTCAACTTCGATGATGTACGCCGTTTCCTAACTCCAAAGTCAAAAAATAGGACGTCCATCATGAAAGTCAGCGCACGCAACGTATTCAAGGGCAAAGTCAGCAATGTTCAGGCCGGCGCCGTCAACGCCGAAGTGGTACTGACCCTGGCTGGCGGTGAGCAGTTGGTTGCCGTCGTGACCATGGAAAGCATCAAGAGCCTTGGCATCGCCGTCGGCAAAGAAGCCGTTGCCCTGATCAAGGCGCCATGGGTGATGCTGATGACTGAATCCAGTGACATTCGTCTGTCGGCGCGCAATTGCCTGGAAGGCAAAGTGCTGAGCGTAACGGACGGTGCGGTCAACGCTGAAGTGGTGATCGAGCTGGCTGGCGGTTCGAAAGTCTACTCGATCGTTACCCGCGATGCCGTTGCCGAACTGGGCCTGGCCAAAGGCGTCAGCGCTACGGCGGTGATCAAGGCTTCGCACATCATTCTGGGTGTTCCGGCCTGATAGTTTTTCAGGCAAATAAAAAACCGCTGATTCCGGGATCAGCGGTTTTTTTGCGTTATGGCGTGCCGTTGCGGCCGTACAGGCGATAGCCCTCGCGTTGGTTCAGGCGTTCGTAATAGGCGCTGACGGCGGGCAAGTGCGGATGCTTGAGCGGTGTTTCGAACCAGCGGTTAACCGAGAGTCCGATCGGGATGTCCGCCAGGGAAAACTCGTTGCCGCTGACGTAAGCGCCGGTCGATTCCAGCTGTCGATTCAGAATCTCCATGTTCTTCGACCATTGCTCGATCCCGACCGCCAGCGCAGTGCCGTCCTGATAATCAGGTGACTTGCGCACCAGCGACATCAGCGGATACGACCACGAACGATTCAGTTCCGAAGCCTGCCAGTCAATCCACTGATCGACCCGCGCCCGGGCCATCGGATCAACTGGATACAGCTGCGCACCGCCGTAGCGCGAGGCCAGATAACGAATGATCGTATTCGATTCCCACAACGTGAAATCGCCGTCCTGAATCACCGGCACCATGGCGCAGGGATTGAGCGCGAGGAACTCCGGCGTATGCGTCGTTTTGAACCCTGAACCCCAATCCTCCCGGTCGAACGGAAGCTGCAATTCGGCGCAGGTCCACAGCACCTTACGTACATTGATCGATGAGGCTTTGCCAAGTATTCGCAGCATCGGATGTCCTTTCCATCAGGTCGTCGGACGTAAAGAAATACCACACCGATACGAAGAAGACCCGCTCATGGCGGGCCTTCCGTTTTCATCGAATCAACTCACAGGCTGCTCGCCAACTTCCCGCCCATCATCCGCCGACGATAGGAGGTGTCCCGATTCGCCAGCCAGAAGTACAGCGGCGACGTCACCAGCAAGCCCACCAGCCATGACAGATCCGCGCCGTTGATGTGCGCTGACACCGGGCCGACGTACAGCGGCGTGTTCATGAACGGGATCTGCACGGCGATGCCGATCGCGTAGGCCAGCAAGGCCTGCGGGTTGTAGCGGCCGTAGATGCCGCCATCAACCTGGAAGATCGACTGGATGTCGTATTTGCCTTTGTGGATCGCGTAGAAGTCGATCAGGTTGATCGCGGTCCACGGCACCAGCACCACCAAAAGCACCAACACCATGTCGACGAAGTGGCCGATGAAGTCCTTCGAGGCGCCGACAGCGGCGAAGCAGCAGGCCAGCAACACGATGATCGAGATCACCGCGCGGCTCTTGGCGGTGGGGATCCAGCGGTAGGCGAAGGTCTGTACCAGGGTGATCAGCGACAGCACGGCGCCGTAGAGGTTGAGGGCGTTGTGGCTGATCACGCTGAGCAGAAACAGCACCAACATCAGCGGGCCAATCGAGCCAGTGGCCATTTTCACCGCGTCCATGGTGTCCATGCCAACCGGTGTGGCAAGCACGGCAACGGCACCGAAGATGAACGCCAGGCTTGAACCGAGCACCGAACCCAGGTACGTCGTCCAGAACGTCGAGGAGACTTTGACGTCGGCCGGCAAGTAACGCGAATAGTCGGACACGTAAGGTGCAAACGCGATCTGCCACAGCGCTGCCAACGACACGGTGGCCAGCCAGCCGGAGAGGTTGAAGCTGCCACGGGTGAGGAAGTCATCGGTTTGAATGTGGGTGAAGATGTAGCCAAAACCGACGACGATGCCGATCCCCAGCACCCAGGTGCCGATGCGGTTGAGCACGTGGATGAAGCGGTAGCCGATGATGCCGATGATGCCCGAACCCACGGCGCCGATAACAATGCCGACCGGCACCGGAACGCTGTCGACCACGCCGTGCAACGACTTGCCGGCAAGGACGATGTTGGAGGCAAAGAAGCCGATGTACATGACGCCGGCAATCAGCACCACCAGCAGGGCGCCGAGGGAGCCGAACTGGGCGCGGCTCTGGATCATCTGCGGAATGCCCATCTGCGGGCCTTGCGCCGAGTGCAGCGCCATCAGCACGCCGCCGACCAGATGGCCGACGAGAATCGCGACGATGCCCCAGACCAGATTCAGGTGAAACAACTGCACGCCCAGCGCACCGGTGACGATGGGCAACGGCGCGATGTTACCGCCGAACCAGAGCGTGAACAGATCCCTGACCTTTCCGTGGCGATCTTCGGGGGGCACGTATCCTATCGTGTGTTTTTCAATCAGCGGAGCGGAGGATGCTGCAGGGGTAGCCATGACGAACTCCAAGGCAAGGATGAGTACGTGGACGTACTTCGGCAAGCGCCGGCACGGGCGGCGCAATTCTTGTTGAAGTGATCATGGGTAAAGCGTCGGGATAGATAAATTAGTAAGTTTGTTGCTACAGACGTTAAAAAAAATATGCTCTGGGGGAGGCGGTGCTCCGGTATGTTCGCCTCCAGTAGTCAGTGACCCTTTGTGATGATGGGATTTACCTGCAAGCAGAGATTTATCTGCAATGAGGGTCCTGTGGTGAGGGGATTTATCCCCGATGGGCTGCGCAGCGGCCTCTCTTTTGACTTTAAAAACAGGGGCCGCTCCGCGCCCCATCGGGGATAAATCCCCTCGCCACAGCGATCCTTTGATTTTCTGGAGATTTCCATGGCCGCCTACAACCTGCGTCAGCTCAAATACTTCGTCACCACCGCCGACTGTGGCAGTGTCGCCGAGGCCTCGCGCAAGCTGTACATCGCGCAGCCGTCGGTCTCCACCGCGATCAAGCATCTGGAAGAAAGCTTCGGCGTGCAGCTGTTCATCCGCCACCACGCCCAGGGCGTTTCCCTGACACCCAGCGGCTCACGTTTCTATCGCAAGGCACTGGAGCTGTTGCGCGTTGCCCACGAATTCGAACAAAACGCTTTGGCCGACAACGACGTGGTCTCCGGACAGATCGATATCGGCTGTTTCGAAACCGTCGCGCCGCTGTACTTGCCGCGCCTGATCGCCGGTTTCAAGGCGCGCTGGCCCGGCGTGGAAATCCGCATTCGCGACGGCGAACAACAGGAACTGGTGCAAGCCCTGACCGCCGGCAGCATCGACGTCGCGATGATGTTCGAGCACGACCTCGACAGCACCATCGAAACCACGCCACTGATGCCACCGCAGCAGCCGTACGCCTTGCTCCCGGCCAACCATCGCTTCGCGCAACAGGCCAAGGTCTCGCTGCATGATCTGGTGCTGGAGCCGATGATCCTGCTCGACGTGGTGCCGAGCCGAACCTACTTCGTGAGCATCTTCGAAGAGCGCGGACTGACGCCGAATATCGTCTTCAGCTCACCGTCGATCGAGATGGTGCGCGGCATGGTCGGCAACGGTTTCGGCTTTTCGATTCTGGTGACCAAACCGTTCAGCGACTACACCTACGACGGCCAGCAAGTCGTCTGTGTGCCGTTGGCGGAAACGGTGACCGGTTCGGGCTTGTCGGCGGCGTGGTTGCGACGCGTGCAACTGACCAAACCGGTGCAGTTGTTTGTCGACCATTGCCGTGAGGAATTGGCCCGACTGTACGCTTGAGCGCAGTCGAGCCGGTTTCAATCGCGGATATACGCCAGCACACGTTGGAGCATGTCATCGCAAGCACTCAGTTGATCGAGGCTGACAAACTCATCGGGTTTGTGGCCCTGATCCATGCTGCCGGGGCCGCAGACCACGGTCGGAATGCCCACCGCATCAAACAAACCACCTTCAGTGCCGAACGCCACCGTGCCGAATTCCGTTGAGCCGCAGAACGCCGCAATCAACTCGGCAGCCTGACTCTGCGCATCGGTGACCAGCCCCGGATACGCCGACAACTCGCTGAAACGAATTTCGCTTTGCGCACTGACCGCACGCATACGCGGCAGCACTTCGCTCTCGGCATAATTCTTCAGCGCCTCGGCAACCCGCGCCGGATCCTGCGAGGGCAGGGCGCGGATTTCGAAATCGAAACGGCAATCGGCCGGCACGATGTTCAGCGCTTTACCGCCGCTGATCACACCGGTTTGCACGGTGCTGTAAGGCGGATCGAAACGCTTGTCGTGATGCTCCGGCGCTTTCAGTTGCTGGCCGAGGCGCCCCAGCTCGCCGATCAGTTCGGCGGCGTACTCAATGGCGTTGACCCCAAGCGGGGCGTAGGCCGAATGGCACGGATGGCCGTGCACATCGCAGCGCATCGCCAGTTTGCCTTTGTGCCCGAGCACCGGTTTCAGTTCGGTTGGCTCGCCGATGATGCACAGCAGCGGTTTGACCGGACGTTGCTGCAGAACCTTGAGCAAAGAGCGCACGCCGAGGCAGCCGACTTCTTCGTCATACGACAAGACGATGTGCACCGGGATGCGCAACGACGCCTGCACCAGCGCCGGCACCAAGGCGAGCACGCTGGCGATGTAGCCCTTCATGTCCGCCGTGCCACGCCCGAACAGCTTGCCATCGCGCTCAGTCAGTTCGAACGGTGGCAGGGTCCACGGCTGACCGTCGACCGGCACCACATCGGTGTGGCCGGACAGCACGATGCCCGGTTGATCCACCGGGCCGATCGTGGCGAACAGATTGGCTTTGCTGCGCTCGTCGTTGTAGATCAGCGCGCACGGTACGTCGAAGCCTTCGAGGTAATCGCGGACGAATTCGATCAGTTGCAAGTTGGATTCACGGCTGGTGGTGTCGAACGCCACCAGCGCTCTGAGCAACTCGACGCTGTTCATCGGTCATCACCGGCAACGCCGTAACCCGGAGCCTTGGCGGGGTCGAGGGCGCGGTCGATGTAGTCCTGAAGCTGCGGTTGGTAGGCGTCCCAGAGTTTTTGCAGCTGACCGATCGGGTTTTCATCGGCCCAGTCGACGCGCAGATTGACGATCGGCCAAGTCTGTTCGCCGACCACCACGACCGCTGCCGAATGCACCGGGCCGGCTTCGCCACCGAGGGCTTGCGCCGCGTGCAGGGCTTTGAGCAGACGGTCGGCGAGTTGGCCTTCGCCGTCTTCAAAGGCGCGGACCATCGCTTCGATCACCGAGCGCCCGGCGAGCATGTTGCCGGCGGCCACGCATTGTTCACCGGAGACTGCGTTGTGCACGCCGAGGGTTTGCGAGCCGCTGAAATGCGCGGTCTGGCCGAGGTGGTTGATCGCGGTGATCTGGCGGTACTGGCTGTAGCCGTTGCGCGTGAGAACTTTGTCCAGCGCGTCGTCCGGGGCCAGGCCTTGCTCCATCAGCGCGAGGACTTCCGGGCCGAGGGAGGGCAGGGTGATGTTCTGGCTCGATACCGCGCCGACGCCGGGCAGCAGCCATGGGCAGCGCGCGCCGACGGCGATGCTGGAGGAACTGATGGCGACACCGAACTGGCCGGTTTCGGCGCAGCGGGCTGCGATTGAAAAGGTCATCTGCTTACTCCTTTCTAGGAAGATGTTGTCCTTGAGGGCCTCATCGCTGGCAAGCCAGCTCCCACAGGTATTGAGGGGGTCACAAAATTTGGAACAACCCAAAACCCTGTGGGAGCTGGCTTGCCAGCGATGGCCATAACGCGGTGTGATGCCTTACTCGGGAATCACTGCAATCACATCAATCTCCATCAACCACTGCGGTTGCCCCAGCGCCGACACCACCAGACCGGTGGAGATCGGGAACACGCCCTTGAGCCACTTGCCCACTTCGCCATACACCGCCTCGCGATAACGCGGGTCGATCAGGTAGGTGGTGGTCTTGACGATGTGGCTCATGTCGCTGCCGGCTTCTTCCAGCAGTTGCTTGACGTTGCGCATGGCTTGTTCCGCCTGCGCACGCGGATCACCCAGCCCCACCAGGTTGCCGTCGAAATCAGTGCCGACCTGACCACGCACATAGACGGTGTTGCCGGCACGCACGGCCTGGCACAGGTCGTTGTCCAGCGTCTGGTTCGGGTAAGTGTCTTTGGTGTTGAACATACGAATGCGCGTGTGGGTTGGCTTGCTCATGTGCAGCTCCAGAATCAGGTTTGCCAGGCGCAATCGGCGCCGGAGCGAAAGAGGGAAATCAGGCGTCGACGGTGTCGGCGACTTTGTTGTGCGCAGGCGAGTGCAGCTCGGCTTCACGCTGCTCGGCATCGCGGTAGTCGAGATACTTGCGCTGGGTGGCGATGTGATCGGCGACGTGTTTGGCGTCGTGCCAAACACCCCAGATGAACGACGAACCGCGACGCGACTGCCACGGCAGACCCAGGAAGTACACCCCCGGCTCACTCGACACGCCGCGCTGATGCACAGGCTTGCCTTTGTCGTCGAAGGCGGCGACTTGCAGCCAGGAGTAATCCACGGCAAACCCGGTGGCCCAGATGATCGAGGTGATGCCGGCCTTGGCCAGATCCAGATCGGCCAGCGGATGCTTCACGCACTCAGGCTCTGGAAACGTTTCGCGAGCTTCAGGTTCTTCCGGCAGATCGAGGCCGTTACGCTCGATGTAGGCATCGGCCGCATCGAGCAGCGCCAGATAGTTTTCGTCACCGCGATTGAGGTTGCCGACCAGATCCTGTTTGAAGGTCACCACGCCGTTGTTGAACGATTCTGTGACGCCGACCAGGGTCATGCCGCGATGGGCCAGGCCACGGAAGTCGATGGTGCGGCCACCATGGGCACCACTGACTGCAATGGTCACGTGCTCGCGGCCAGGTTTCATCGCCGCTTGATCCCACTCGCCGAGCACGCCCAGCCACCAGCAGAAATCACGGTTGCGGTAAGCGCGAGGCGGGCGGTCGTGAGCGCCGACAGACAGGTAAACCTGCTTGCCGGAGCGCTGCAGTTCATCGGCAATCTGCACGCCCGACGAGCCTGCGCCGACCACCAGCACCGCGCCTTGTGGCAGTTGCTGCGGGTTGCGATAGTCAGCGGAGTGGATTTGCAGCAGGCGTTCGTCTTGCGGGGTGATTGCGGGAATCACCGGTTTCTGAAACGGGCCGGTGGCGGCGACCACGCGGCTGGCTTCGATCACGCCTTCGGAGGTCTCGACGGTGAAACCGGGGCGACCGACATTGCGCACTACGCTTTTTACGTCAACGCCGGTGCGGATCGGCGCGTTGAATTTCTTCGCATAGGCTTCGAAGTAATCGGCCACACGTTCTTTCGGGGCGAAACCGTCGGGGTCGACGTCATCGAATTCCAGACCCGGAAAGCGGTCGTGCCACGCCGGGCCGTTGGCGACCAGCGAATCCCAGCGCCCGGTGCGCCAGCGTTCGGCGATGCGATTGCGCTCCAGCACCAGGTGCGGCACACCGAGTTTGCTCAGGTGCTCGCTCATGGCTACGCCTGCCTGGCCGGCACCCACGATCAGCGTGTCTGTTTTTATTATTTCAGTGGTCATCTCTACATCCTTCCTAGCAAGGCAGTTGGATTCGGGCGCTGTTGGCTTGTCCGTTTGGCTTGAGGTCAGACTAGGGAGAGGGGCGATATCGGTAAAATATTATTAAGCTGGGATGTGAAGATAAAATTCTGATGCAGGGAGGTTAAGGCCTTTAAAACCGGGGGGTTCTAGCAGTGGACGAACCTGCTACTACAAACAAAAATCTTCAACCAGCGTGCGATCCTTGTGGTGAGGGGATTTATCCCCGATGGGTTGCGAAGCGGCCCCTCTTTTGATTTTAAAAAGAAGGGACTGCTGCGCAGTCCAACGGGGCGGTGCGACGTTTCGCTAAATCCCCTCACCACAGGGGTAATAGGAACCTTAGAGGATTTATCGGTTGAGGAACGCCAGCAAATCTTCATTCAGTGCTTGTGCATGCGTCACCGCAAACCCATGCGGTGCCCCCGCATAAACCTTCAGCTCAGCGCCGTTGATCTGCGCAGCCGCCTGCTTACCCGTGGTTTCAAACGGCACGATCTGATCGCCGTCACCATGAATCACCAGCGTTGGCACATCGATCTTGGCCATGTCCGGGCGGAAGTCGGTTTCCGAGAACGCCGTCACGCAATCCACCGTGCCTTTAAGCGACGCAAGCAGCGCGACGTTGAGGGTTTGGGTGAGCACGCCGGCAGAAACGGTCTGGCCCTGATTGGTGCCATAAAACGGAGCCGCGAAGTCAGCGATGAACTGCGCACGATCCTTCAGCAAACCCGCCTTGATGCCGTCAAACACTGACTTGTCGACACCCTGCGGGAAGTCAGGCTTTTTGCCGAACAACGGCGTCACCGCGCCCAGCAACACAAGGCCAGCAACACGTTCGCTGCCATGGCGGGCGATGTAGCGGCTGACATCGCCGCCGCCCATGGAGAAGCCCACCAGGGTGACGTCTCGCAGGTCGAGATGGTTGATCAGTTGCGCGATGTCGTCGGCGAAGGTGTCGTAGTCGTAGCCGTTCCACGGCTGTTCCGAGCGCCCGAAACCGCGACGGTCGAAAGCGATCGTGCGGTAACCGCGACTGCTCAGGTATTCCATCTGGTATTCCCACATGTCGGCATCCAGCGGCCAGCCGTGGCTGAACAGCACGGGCTTACCACTGCCCCAATCCTTGTAATAGATTTCGATGCCGTCTTGAGTGAAGAACGTGCTCATGCAAACTCCTTGCGTCAGGGATCGCTCGTAAAGCCGAAATGGCCGACTTCACTATCGGTGCAAAGCGCGACGGCTACTTGTATGCAGGTGCTGGGTTATACAGGTGCTAATCCACAACAGAGTTGTATGATGCAACCTTTGATCTGTCAGTGGAGTACCTTTCGTGAAGCGCAAAAGCCTGCAAGGCGCTGCCTGCCCGGTGGCGCGGACACTGGATCTGATCGGTGACTGGTGGTCGTTGCTGATCATTCGTGATGCGCTGGAGGGGATTCGGCGATTCAGTGATTTTCAGAAGAACCTGGACATCGCCAAGAACATGCTCAGCGCCCGGCTCAAGGGCCTGGTCGAGCAGGGCATCCTGCAAACGGTGCCCGCAGCGGATGGCGGTGCGCATAAGGAATACGTGCTGACCGAGCGTGGCAAAGCCCTGCAGACGGTGATCGTGGCGTTGTCGCAATGGGGTGGCGAATTCATGTACGCGCCGGGCGAGCCGGGCTCGGTGATGGTCGATGCGCAGAATCGCCAGCCGCTGCGCAAGTTGGAGCTGGTGGCCGAGGATGGTCGTGTGCTTGCACCGCAAGACGTGTCCACGCGGCTCGGCGTTGCGCATTGAGGTATATTTTCCGGGCTCGTTAGTGCCCAAGGATTACGTGCTTCGGGAGTTGGAGGCCGCGTTCGAAGCCAAGGACACCGACAGTGTTGAATGTGTGCAGGTCTTTGCGGCGACTGTCCCAGGCGCAGATCCCTGTTCTATCCGAGCGTGCGGCCAGATTGTCAGCCGCGATGAGTTGACCCTGATCCAGCAGAGGAGGCCGGAGTAAATGTCGTTATCCGCAATGATCATTTCCTCAAGAAAACTAACCGTAGAAGATTTCAGAGCGGCTGTTCTCGCCGCCGGTGGATTCGTTAACGCTGGCGGGAAGCCTCGGGGGACAATCGGTGAAGGCGACTCGGATATATGGCTGTCATTGCTTCCGGAGTATTGGTTTTACGAGATGTACGACAGCGAAGATCGTCTGGAGTGGCAGAACGTATTGGGTGATCCTCCCCAATCGCTGATTGAAATAAACCTTGACCATACACAACACTCGAGATTGATGTACCGGGTGTTCTTTTTGAGCGTTGCGAAACTCTGGCCTTGTATTTTGTCCGACGTCGACGATGCTCTGCTGTCCGGTGATCAGGTTGCTCAAAAATATGGGTGTTGAGTAGAGCGCGTTAGCCGATTCGCTTGAGAAGTTGAGGTGGCATCGCAGCGAGTGGCTGTGAGGCTGGCTCGCTTTCTCGTCAAAGGGCTGTTTAATTGTGATCCGCCGTGGGGGAGGGGAATGTATGATGGCGTGCGAGCAGTGTGGCGCAGGATTGGTTGCTTTTAAGGCTGGCCGCACTCAGGGCTTACAGTGTGTCCAGTGTGGCGCATCGGTGGTGACCACCCATTTTTCGCCTGTGGAAATGGATGAGACCCAATATGAGGTGCACTGTCGCGGGGACTATCGAGATCAGGCGCATGTCAGAGCGGTAGCAGGAGCGACCGGTGGCAATCTTTTAGAGGCAAGAACTTTGCTGCAGCAGGACCTTCCTCTGCTGATGGCCGGTCGGGCTCAAGAGGTTTTAAAGGTTCGAAAGAGTCTTCTGGCTGCTGGAGTGACTTGCGAAATCCGCCCCGAATTTCATTGGCAATAAAGTTGTCAGGACTGTTAAAAAAAACGCCCCGAATCAATCGGGGCGTTTTCATTGGCCGGGCCTGATCAGCAGATCACTCAGCGAAACGCCGGCACCACGTGCTTGATAAACAGCTCCAGCGACTTTTTCTTCTCTTCATGCGGCAAGCTGTTGTCGCACCAGAAACTGAACTCATCCACGCCCAGCTCCTGGTAGTACTTGATACGCGGAATAATCTCTTCCGGCGTGCCGATCATCGCGGTCTTGTGCAGGCTTTCCAGCTCGAACTCAGGACGTCCGGCAAACTTCTCTTCCGGGCTTGGCGCGAGGAAACCGTTGACCGGGGTTTGCTTGTTGCCGAACCACGCATCGAAGGTGCGGTAGAAGCGCGAGATCGCTTTGGCGCCGACTTTCCAGCCGTCCGGATCGTCGGCGGTGTGTACGTGGGTGTGGCGCAGCACCATCAATTGCGGGCGCGGCACGTCCGGGTTGTTGTCCAGCGCCGTCTGGAATTTGTTCTTCAGGTCGAGCACTTCTTCGTCGCCCTTCATCAACGGTGTGACCATGACGTTGCAGCCGTTGGCCACGGCGAAGTTGTGCGAATCCGGGTCGCGGGCGGCGATCCACATCGGTGGGTTCGGCTGCTGAATCGGCTTCGGCACGCTGGTCGAAGTGGGGAATTTCCAGATGTCGCCGTCGTGGGCGTAATCGCCTTTCCACAGGGCGCGGACCACCGGAACCATCTCGCGCAGCGCCTGACCGCCACTTGAGGCAGGCATGCCGCCGGCCATGCGATCGAATTCAACCTGATAGGCGCCACGCGCCAGCCCGACTTCCATGCGACCGTTGCTGATGACGTCGAGCAGGGCGCATTCGCCGGCGACCCGCAACGGGTGCCAGAACGGCGCGATGATGGTGCCCGCGCCGAGATGAATGGTGGTGGTTTTCGCCGCGAGGTAGGCCAGCAGCGGCATCGGGCTTGGCGAGATGGTGTATTCCATGGCGTGGTGTTCGCCAATCCACACGGTGCTGAAACCGCCGGCCTCGGCCATCAGGGTGAGTTCGGTCAGGTCTTCGAACAGTTGGCGGTGGCTGACGCTTTCGTCCCAGCGTTCCATGTGTACGAACAGGGAAAATTTCATGACGCTACCTCGGATCTTTTGTTGATGGCCGGTCGTTTGCGGGCCTGTGTCACTGGCATGAGCGGTGAACGCTCGCAAGTCTTCTCACCATTCAAGCACGCCTTCGAGGACGGCTGGTCGGTTGATTGAATATTGGTATACCATAATACGGAATATCCGCAAAATATTTCTGACCGACACTTCGAACAAGGAAGGCGCAGTAGATGAACATAAAACAAAAATTGACCATGGCGTTCGCGGTGATCGCCAGCCTGCCGGTGTTGCTGGTGGCAGTGTTGATCATCCTCAACGTACGCGATGGTGCGCGGGACACTTTTATCGACAGCACCGGGAGGGAGGTGCGTCAGGTCGAAAACGCCATGCAGCTGTTCTTCGAAGGTATCAGCCAGAACGTGGCGTATCTGGCTGAACATCCGCAATTGCAGGGGATTGATGGCAGCCTCAAGCGCTACCTGAGCAGTGATGCCGCGCAGATCCCGGTGGGGCCGCAGGATCAACAGGTGTTCAGTTTGTTCGCCGGACTGGCCAAGGCCCACCCGGCTTACACCTATCTCTCGCTGGGCACGCAGGAGGGCGGTTATCTGTTCTGGCCGGGTGACTCGAAGCTGGCCAGTTACGATCCGCGCACGCGGCCCTGGTACAAAACCGCAATGGCCAATCCTGGCAAAACCCTGCGCACCGACGCCTATTACTGGGCGGCGGATGACGTGGTGCTGGTGAGTACTGTGCGCAGCTTCAACAATCAGTTGGGCAGCAACGCCGGTGTGGTAAACATCGACGTGTCGCTCAAGCAACTGACCGATCTGGTCAAGCAGATCCGCCTCGGCGACAGCGGCTACCTGATGCTGATGGAAGCCAACAACACCGTGCTGGTCGACCCCAGCGATCCGGCGCACAACTTCAAAAAACTCAACGATCTGGGCGATGGCTACAAACAACTGGCCGAGGCCGGCAAGGGCTTGGTGGAAGTGGAATTGGCCGGCGAGCGTTACATGGCGCTGGTCTGGCCATCGGAGACACTGGGCTGGCGTTTTGTCGGGCTGGTCAAGGCCAGTGAAGTCATGGCCGGCGCCACGCGGCTGACGTGGATCATCGGCGCCATCGCGGTGGTGTGCGCGTTGCTGTTTGCCATGGCTGGTGCGTGGTTTGCCGGGTTGATGGTCAAGCCGATCCGTGGCGTGGCCAGCGGTCTGGAAGGCATTGCCCAAGGCGAGGGCGATCTGACCGCGCGGCTGACGGTGCGTGGGCAGGATGAAACCGCGCAACTCGCGGGCTGGTTCAACCAGTTTCTTGAGGCGATCCGTACCCTGATTCAGCGCATCGGTCAGGCGGCCGGGCAGATCCACAGTAGCTCCGGCAGCGCTACCGAGGTTTCGGCGGAAATGGCCGAAGTCGCCTTGCGGCAGCGCGAGGCAGTCGACATGGTCTCGACGGCATTTCATGAAATGGTCGCCACCTCCAACGAGGTCGCGCGTTCGTGCAGCCAGGCAGCGGACTCGGCCGATAACGGCCAGCGTCAGGCGCACACCGGGCAGCAGCAGATCGATGCGGCGGTGAGCAATGTCGGCCGGCTGAGTCAGGAGATCGGTCACAGCGCCGAGTCGATGCAGCAACTGGAGAAGGACAGCAACGATATTCAGTCGATCCTCGGCACCATCCGTTCGATTGCCGAGCAGACCAATCTGCTCGCGCTCAATGCGGCGATCGAAGCGGCGCGGGCGGGCGAGCAGGGCCGTGGATTTGCGGTGGTTGCCGATGAAGTCCGGGCGCTGGCCAAACGCACGGCGGATTCCACCGGCGAGATCGACGCGCTGCTGGGTAATCTGGCGCGACGCACCCATCAAATGGGCAAGCAGATGCACGCCAGCCTCGAGGTGTCGCAGGAGACCGTGGTGTCGATCAATGAGGCGCGGGCGAGTTTCGAGATGATTCGCGAATCGGTGGACGTGATCCGCGACATGAATACGCAGATCGCCACGGCGGCGGAGGAGCAGCATCAAGTAGCCGAAGACATCAATCGGCACATCAGCCAGATCCATGGCGATGCGCAGTTGGTGGCCAGTCTGGCGGATTCAACCCGCCAGGACGCGCAAAACCTGACGGCGTTGTCACAGACGTTGAATCAACTGGTGAGCCGCTTCCGCACCTGACCCCGCCAGCCCAGACACCACAAAACCTGTGGGAGCTGGCTTGCCAGCGATGGCGTCATCACAGTCAACATTAATGCTGACTGCACTGACGCTATCGCTGGCAAGCCAGCTCCCACAGGGTTATGTGTTGAAAAGGGGATCAGGCCACAGCGGGCAGGGCGCCCATCTTGCCGTGGCAGTACACCAATGGCCCGGCAACCTGCTCGGGCACGATCAGGTTCTTCACTGCGCCGACCATGGCGTTGTCACAGACATTGAATCAACGGGTGGCCGCTTCCAAACCTGACCCCGCCAGCCCAGCTCCCACAGGGTTATGTGTTGAAAAGGGGATCAGGCCACAGCAGGCAGGGCGCCCATCTTGCCGTGGCAGTACACCAACGGCCCGGCAACCTGTTCGGGCACGATCAGGTTCTTCACTGCGCCGACTATGGCGTTGTCACAGACATTGAATCAACGGGTGGCCGCTTCCAAACCTGACCGCGCCAGCCCAGACACCACAAAACCTGTGGGAGCTGGCTTGCCAGCGATGGCGTCATCACAGTCAACATTAATGCTGACTGCACTGACGCTATCGCTGGCAAGCCAGCTCCCACAGGGTTATGTGTAGAAAAGGGGATCAGGCCACAGCGGGCAGGGCGCCCATCTTGCCGTGGCAGTACACCAACGGCGCGGCAACCTGCTCGGGCACGATCAGGTTCTTCACTGCGCCGACCATGATCGCGTGGTCACCCCCTTCATATTCGCGCCACAGCTCGCACTCGATGACTGCCGTTGCATTGGCCAGAATCGGGTTGCCCAACTCGCTCAACGTCCACTCGATGCCCTGCGCCTTGTCCTTGCCTTTACGGGCGAAGGCGTAGGCTTCGCTTTGCTGGCCGCCGGACAAAAGGTGAATGGCAAAACGTTTTTTCTTGATCAGCACTGGATAGGAATCGGAGCTGTAGTTGGGGCAGAACAGCACCAGCGCCGGGTCCATCGACAATGAACTGAACGCGCTGGCCGTCAGGCCGACGATCTGGCCATCGTCGTCCAGCGTAGTGATGACAGTGACGCCGGACGGGAACGAGCCCATGACTTGTTTGTAGATGGCAGCATCGATCATTGGGTGGTCCTCGGGTGGTGTGACGCGGTTTTTATGTGTTTGTAGGTCTGATGGTATACCGTAATACATTCTTTGCAAGGGATTTTCAGGTGAACCGATAAACGTGCTGATTTCGTCGGAAAGTCAATGTTTACGGGGCTTTAACCTAGTCAGAGGAGTGCGGAATCAGCGAGGATAGCGGATCAGGTAGCGCTCAAATTACCGGATCAGTCTTGTGCAAAGTTTGGAATACCATAATATGGTTTGCATCTGAGGGGCGACCAGAGAGTCCCCCCGGTTTGGCTTCATACAACGATAAGAACAGACAAACTTGAGTTCATGCATATGTCCCAGATGTCCCGGCAAGATCCGTTGATCGAGAATCATACGGTCGACTACGTCCCACTCGCGGAACGCCACGGGAAGGCCCGCGACCTGTTCACCCTTTGGTTCAGCACCAACATTGCGCCACTGCCCATTGTCACCGGCGCCATGGTGGTCCAGGTGTTCCATCTCGATTTGCTCTGGGGGCTGCTGGCGATTGCGCTGGGGCACATGATCGGCGGCGTGGTGATCGCGCTGGCGTCGGCCCAGGGCCCGCGCATGGGCATTCCGCAGATGGTCCAGAGCCGCGGTCAGTTCGGCCGCTATGGTGCGCTGCTGATCGTATTTTTTGCGGCGATCATCTACATCGGCTTCTTCATTTCCAACATCGTGCTGGCCGGTAAATCCATCGTCGGCATCGCGCCGTCAGTGCCGGCGCCGCTGAGCATTTTGATCGGTGCGTTGGCGGCCACGGCGATTGGCGTGATCGGCTACAACTTCATTCACACGCTGAACCGCATCGGTACCTGGGTGATGGGTAGCGCGTTACTGGCTGGTTTCATCTACATCTTTGCCCATGACTTGCCGGCGGACTTCTTTACGCGCGGCAGTTTCAACCTGTCGGGCTGGCTGGCGACGGTGTCGCTGGGGATCATCTGGCAGATCAGTTTCTCGCCGTACGTCTCTGACTATTCGCGTTACCTGCCGGCCGATATTGGTATCGCCAAGCCGTTCTGGGCGACGTATCTGGGCGCGACGCTGGGCACGATTTTGTCTTTCACCTTTGGCGCCGTGGCCGTGCTGGCGACGCCGGAAGGCACTGAAGCGATGGTCGCGGTCAAGCAGTCCACCGGGTGGCTTGGTCCGATTCTGATGGTGCTGTTCTTGCTCAATATCATCAGCCACAACGCGCTGAATCTGTACGGCGCGGTGCTCTCGATCATCACCTCGATCCAGACCTTCGCCAGCCAATGGACGCCAAGCATCAAGGTGCGCGTTGTTCTGTCGAGCGTGGTGTTGGCCGGTTGCTGCGTGGTGGCGCTGGGGGCGTCGGCGGATTTCATTTCCGAGTTCATCGGCCTGATTCTGGCGCTGTTGCTGGTGCTGGTACCGTGGGCTTCGATCAACCTGATCGACTTCTACCTGATCAAGCGCGGCTGCTACGACATCACCTCGATCTTCCAGGCTGACGGCGGCGTCTACGGTCGCTTCAATCTGCACGCGATCGTTGCCTACTTCATTGGCATCATTGTGCAGTTGCCGTTTGCCAACACTTCGCTGTACGTAGGGCCGTATGCCAATCTGGTGGATGGTGCGGACTTGTCTTGGCTGGTTGGTCTGGTGGTTACTGTGCCGCTGTATTACTGCCTGGCGACACGTGGCCAAGCTCAACAGCGCAGGGTGGCAAAACTAGGGTACACAGACTAAGTCCCCCCGCAGCCAAAACTGTGGCGAGGGGATTTATCCCCGATCGGCTGCGAAGCAGTCGTGAAATCAGCGAATGCGTTTCTCCCTAGGATTGAACGGGGGGCGCTTCGCAGCCCATCGGGGATAAATCCCCTCGCCACAAGTGATTTGCGGGATGCTCGCGCATCCGGGTGGTCATTCATATTGGCCACATCGATCCCCTTTTGGCCCATCCCCCACTGTGATCCGTCTACGCTGTCGGCAAGAATCAAACCATAACTAGACGCTGGACCTTTTTACCCCGGCTACCCTTACAGCCGCTGCCGTGTACAGAACATAAAAACCATCGAACTCACGCCGCATTCTGGGGATACAACCATGGTCACGATGAAACGCATTCTGGGTGCCACCGTGTGTGGGCTGACGCTGCTGGCCAGCGCCGTCCAGGCCGAGCAACGCGAACTGCGGGTATACAACTGGGCGGATTACATTCTGCCGTCAGTGCCCAAGGATTTTGCTGCAAAAAGTGGCATCAAAGTGATCTGGGATACCTTCGACACCAACGAATCGCTGGAAGCCAAACTGCTTACCGGCAACTCCGGCTACGACCTCGTTGTGCCGTCGAACCAGTTCCTCGAAACGCAGATCAAGGCGGGCGTGTTCCAGAAACTCGACAAGTCGAAACTGCCGAACTGGAGCCACCAGGATCCGGAACTGTTGAAACTCCTGGGCAAGAACGACCCGGGCAACCAGTACGGCGTGCCTTACATGGTCGGCACCGTGCTGATCGGCTTCAACCCGGCCAAGGTCAAGGCTGCGCTGGGCGATAACGCGCCGGTCGACAGTTGGGATCTGGTGTTCAAACCGGAGAACATGGAAAAGCTCAAATCCTGCGGCGTAGCAATGCTCGATTCACCGACGGAAATTCTGCCGCTGGCCCTGCATTATCTGGGGCTCGATCCAAACAGCCAGAACCCCGCCGATTACGAGAAAGCCAAAGAGCTGATGCTCAAGGTCCGCCCCTACGTGACCTACTTCAACTCGGCCAAGTACATGACCGACATCGCCAACGGCGACATCTGCGTGGCCATCGGGTATTCGGGCAGTTTCTACCAGTTCGGCAACCGTGCCAAAGAGGCGAAAAACGGTGTCGTGGTCGACTGGCGCTTGCCGAAGGAAGGCGCGCCAATCTGGTTCGATACCTTCGCGATCCCGAAGAGCGCGAAAAATGTCGAAGAGGCTCACGAATTCCTCAACAACTTGCTTGATCCGAAAGTGATCGCGCCCATCAGTGACTTCCTCGGCTACCCGAATGCGAACAAGGATTCGATCCCGCTGATCAACAAAGAAATCACCGATAACCCGAACCTGACACCAACGCCGGAGGCGCTGAAAAACCTCTACGTCGTGCAGCCATTGCCGCAAAAACTGGAACGCGTACGCACCCGCGTCTGGACCAACATCAAATCCGACAAATAACCCTCTGTTTCTATTACATCGCCGGATCGTGAAAACAACCCCTGTAGGAACTGCCGCAGGCTGCGATCTTTTGACTTTGTTTTAAAAGACAAGATCAAAAGATCGCAGCCTGCGGCAGCTCCTACAGGAGGTTTGTGCGGTTCTCTTTGCGGGAGATGAGCAGGCTCAACAGGACCGAGCCAAGAATCACCCCACCCACTACCGCCAGCGACCACTCCACCGGCATGTGCAGCCACGGCATCAACACCATCTTGCTGCCGATAAATACCAACACAATCGCCAGCCCATACTTGAGCAAATGAAAGCGCTCAGCCATGTCCGCCAGCAGGAAGTACAGCGCCCGCAGGCCCATGATCGCGAAGATGTTCGAGGTGAAAATGATGAACGGGTCGGTGGTCACAGCGAAGATTGCCGGGATGCTGTCGACCGCAAACATCAAGTCGCTCGCTTCGATCAACACCAACACCAGAAACATCGGCGTCGCCCAACGCACGCCGTTTTGCACAATGAAAAACCGCTCGCCATGAAAGCCGCTGGTAATGCGCAAATGCCCGCGTACCCAGCGCAGCAACGGATTGTTGTCGAGATCCGGTTGTTGCTCGGCGAACACCAGCATCTTGACCCCGGTGATGATCAGGAACACACCGAACGCGTACAGCAGCCATGCGAACTGCGACACCAGCCACACGCCGGCGAAGATCATCGCCGCGCGCATCACAATCGCCCCGAGCACGCCGTACAGCAGCACCCGTCGCTGCAACTCGGGCGGCACGGCGAAGTAGGTGAAGATCATCACGAAGATGAACATGTTGTCGATCGACAGCGATTGCTCGATCAGGTAACCGGTGAGAAATTCCAGAGTCTTCTGCCGGGCGATATCCGCGCCGAACGTGCCGTTCAGGTACCACCAGAGCAGGGCGGCGAAGCTCAGCGCCAACAAGCACCAGGCAATGACCCAGGACAAGGCTTCGCGCACTGACACCCGGTGCGCCTTGCGTCCACCGAAAACAAACAGGTCCAATGCCAGCATCGCTAGCACAAAGACGATGAAGGCGCCCCACATCCAGGGTTCGCCGATGTTGATGTGAGTGGCTGGCATGTCACGCTCCCTCTCTGTGATTCGATTAGGCTCAGACGAAGCCATGCTAGCGGCGCGTTAGCGGGCAAGAAAAATCGTTTATTTCTGCGGCAGAGTTCGATAAAAACGAAGTGTCGGGCCAACAGGGGCATCCGATTCTTCCTCGATTCCGGGTCGCACTGTTGGTGTCACCCTTACGGAGCGGCATTTTCAGCCATGCAAACCGACATTCTCGAACCTCAAGCCGTGTGTAGCCCGATCACCCGCAGCGCGATTTTTATCGTCGCGACAATCAATGAGGGGGCCGACGCCGCCGAGACCGTGAAAGGCTGGTGCGGTGATGTTGCCGGGCTGGTGCGGTCGGTCGGCAAGCGCGTGCCGTCAGGCAATCTGACCTGTATCTGCGGTTTTTCCTCGAACGCCTGGGATCGCCTGTTCGGCCACCCGCGCCCGGCGTCCCTGCACAGCTTTCGCGAATTCGGTGGAGAAGGGCGCCACGCACCGTCAACTCCGGGCGACCTGCTGTTGCACATCCGTGCCGATCAGATGGACCTGTGCTTTGAACTGGCCACGCAAATCATGGCCGTGCTGGGCGACGCCGTCACCGTGGTCGACGAGGTGCAGGGTTTCCGTTACTTCGACATGCGCAGCATCATCGGTTTTGTCGACGGCACGGAAAACCCGGTCGGGCGCAAAGCGGTCAATTTCACCATCGTCGGTGACGAAGATCCGGACTTCAGCGGTGGCAGCTACGTGCTGGTGCAGAAGTACCTGCACAACATGACTGCCTGGAATTCGCTGAGTGTCGAAGCGCAGGAACGGGTGATCGGTCGCAAGAAACTCTCCGACATCGAACTGGACGACTCGGTTAAACCTTCCAATTCACACAGTGCACTGACGACGATCACCACCGCCGAGGGCGAGGAGGTGAAAATCCTGCGCGACAACATGCCGTTCGGCCGGCCGGGCGCTGGCGAGTTCGGCACATTCTTCATCGGTTACGCGCGCAAGCCTGAACCGATGGAGCAGATGCTGGAGAACATGTTTGTCGGCAATCCGGTGGGCAACTATGACAAGTTGCTCGACTTCAGCACCGCCGTCACCGGCGGCTTGTACTTCGTACCTTCAACCGATCTGCTGGAAGAACTCGCGGAGCGTTGATCAGCGAAAAAACTCCCCCGGCGTTTCGCCAAACTGTTGTCGGAACGCCGCGATAAACGCCGACGTCGAGTCGTATCCGCAGGCCAGCGCAACATCGGTCACGCGTTCGCCTTTCTCCAGCGGCGTCAGCGCCCCGAGCAAGCGCAGGCGTTGACGCCAGGCGCGGAAGGTCAAGCCGGTGTCGCGCAGGAACAGGCGGGTCAGGGTTTTTTCAGTGACGCCGAATTTCTCGCTCCAGTGGCTCAGCGTGGTCTGTTGTTCCGGATGTTGTTCCAGGCTCTGATAGATCTGCCGCAATCGTGGGTCCTGCGGCAGCGGCAGCATCAGATCGATCTGCGGGGCGTCGGCCAGTTGATCGAGGATGACCTGGGCCAGACGTCCATGCGGGCCGCTCTGGTCGTATTCCACCGGAACCTGACTGAACGCGCGGATCAGTTCCCTGAGCAGATCGCTGACGCCGAGCACGTGACAACGCTCGATTGCCCATCCGGCAACGCTGCAATCGATGTACAGACTGCGCATTTCGGTGTGCGGCGAGCTGAACACCCGATGCGGCACACCCGCCGGAATCCACACGGCGCGCTCCGGCGGTGCGACGAAGCGTCCTGCGCTGGTCTGTATTTCCAGTACGCCCTGAATCGCATAAGACAACTGCACCCACGGATGACTATGGCGCCGGGTCAGTGCACGATTGGGCAATGATTCCGTGCGTCCATACAGAGGGCGCGGCAGGCTGGGCAGCCCGGGAATGCTGCGGCGGATGCTTTTGTCATGTCCTTTAGGCGGCATCTCAAGGCTCTTCGGCGTTAGTCGGTAATTTTCAGTCACGTTAGAGTCATCGGCACGCACTGGCAACCCCCGGATAAAAACACCATGACTCGCCCAAGATTTTTGCCCGATAACTTCACCCTGACGCTGATCGGCGTTGTGCTGCTCGCCAGTTTTCTGCCGGCCAGCGGCCAGGTCGCCGTCGGCTTCGGCTGGCTGACCAACGTGGCTATTGCACTGTTGTTTTTCCTGCATGGCGCCAAACTGTCCCGTGAATCGATCATTGCCGGCGCCGGCCACTGGCGCCTGCACTTGCTGGTGTTCGGCCTGACCTTTGTGCTTTTCCCGTTATTGGGCCTGGCGCTGAAACCACTGCTGTCGCCATTGATCGGCGACAAGCTGTATATGGGCATGCTGTATCTGTGCGCACTGCCCGCCACGGTGCAGTCGGCGATTGCTTTCACTTCTTTGGCGCGGGGCAATATTCCGGCGGCGATTTGCAGCGCGGCGGCATCGAGCCTGTTCGGGATCTTCCTCACGCCGTTGCTGGTGACCCTGCTGCTCAACGTCCACGGTGACGGCGGTTCGACGCTTGATGCAATCCTGAAAATCAGCGTGCAATTGCTGCTGCCATTCATTGCCGGGCAGATCGCCCGTCGCTGGATCGGCGCGTGGGTCGGGCGCAACAAGAACTGGCTGAAGTTCGTCGATCAGGGCTCGATTCTGTTGGTGGTCTACGGCGCATTCAGCGAAGCGGTCAACGAAGGCATCTGGCATCAGATCCCGGTGGTCGAACTGCTCGGGCTGGTGGTGGTTTGCTGCATCCTGTTGGCGCTGGTATTGCTGGCATCGACGCTGCTCGGCAAGGCCTTCGGCTTCAGCCAGGAAGACCGCATCACCATCCTGTTCTGCGGTTCGAAAAAGAGCCTGGCCACTGGCGTGCCGATGGCGCAGGTGCTATTTGCCGGCAGCACGATTGGCGTGTTGATTCTGCCGCTGATGCTGTTCCACCAGATTCAACTGATGGTCTGCGCGGTGCTGGCCCAGCGTTACGCAAAGCGGCCGGAATCGGTGCCGGAACTGATGGCCCAAGTCGACCCATAACACACCGTCTACGTGTAGGAGCTGCCGAAGGCTGCGATCTTTTGATCTTGTCTTTAAAAACAAAGTCAAAAGATCGCAGCCTGCGGCAGCTCCTACAGAGTTCCTGCGTACTTCACGGCTGCCGCCCGCGAGGGCACGTTTAACGTGCGCAACAACGAAGACACATGAATGCGCACCGTGAACGGTGAAATATCCAGTTCGCGGGCGATTTCCTTGTTGGTCTTGCCTTGGGCAATCAAGCGCAGCACGTCTTGCTGACGAGGCGTGAGGGCGGCGCCGGTTTCCAGCGGCAGCAGGCCTGACGGTGCGAACTTCACCAGTACTTCACCTTCGCGAATCGCCAGAATCGCCGGACCGATTTCATCCGGGGCAATGTTCTTACCGATGAAACCGTCGATACCGCAGGCCATGACTTCACTGATCAGCGACTCATCATCGACCATCGACACTACGATCAACGTGGTGCGCGGCAGGCGCCGACGCAGTTCGCCGAGCTGGCTCACACAGGTGAGTCCGGGGAAGCGCAGGTCGAGAATCAATGTGTCCGGCTCATCACCCAAAGGCAGCAGCGTCATCACGGCGTCGAGATCGCCGGCTTCGTCGATAACGGCGTCGGGAAACAAATGCTGAACCGTGCGCAGCATCGCCTCGCGAAACAACGGGTGATCGTCGGCTATGATAATTCGGCATGTCATGGCATGACCCTCCCTGGGTCAGGCGTTGCTTAAGGCCTGCACATTAGCACCGAGCGCAAGGGTTGCCTGTAGGTTCCTTTTGATTTTGACGATTGCCGCACAAGGATGTTTAACCATGAAGTTCGAGAAAAACACCGAACTCGACCAGGCCAATCTGCGCATTATCATCGCCAGTATTGCCGTGGTTTACATGCTCATCCTCGGTTTTTTGCCGGGCCAGCGCTTCGATACGTATCTGCCGGTGGTCACCTACATCTTTGTGTTTTTGCTGGCTTCGATCGGCTTGCGTCAGGCGATTGCGCGCTGGCCGGGGCATTACCCGGCGCGGCGGATTTTCGCCATGGTCCACGATTACACCGGCACCTGCTTTGGCCTTGTGGTCGGTGGCGAGGCGGCGTTGCCGCTGTATGCGGTGATCATCTGGGTCAACCTCGGCAATGGTATGCGCTATGGCTCGCGTTATCTGGCGATTGCCACGGCATTGGCGTTGCTGGCGCTGGTGTGTGTTTATCGCCTGACCCCGGTGTGGCAGGCGCAACCGTTCATGGTGTTGATGCTGATCATCACCAGCACGGTGATCCCGTTTTATGCGCACTTGCTGTTGGAGCGTACGCGCAAGGCCTCCGAAGAGGCGGTGGCGGCGAATCTGGAAAAGTCGCGGTTTCTTGCCCAGGCCAGTCATGATTTGCGCCAGCCTATTCACTCTATCGGCCTGTTCACCGCGTGCCTGCGTGAGTCACGATTAGGCGATGAGGAGCGGCGTCTGGTCGACAATATCGACCGTTCATTGCTCAATGTTTCACAGCTGTTTCGCTCGATTCTCGATCTGTACACCCTCGATAACGGTCGCGTCCTGCCGAAACTGCAAAGTGTGAATCTGGGCGAATGGCTGGCGGAGCTGATTCGCCAGAACGCTGAAGCCGCACGTTGGGCCGGCGTTGAGCTGCGCTTGCGACCTTGCCCGTACTGGGTTCAGACCGATCCGGCACTGCTGGCGACCATGGTGCAAAACGTGCTTTCCAACTGCTTCAAATACGGTGCGCATCGGCCGGTTTTGATCGGCGTGCGTCGGCGTGGGGCAGGGCTGGCCATTGTGATTTATGACCAAGGCCACGGAATTGCCGAAGAGCATCTGGCCAAGGTGTTCGAGGAGTTTTATCGGGTGCGGCAAGTGCGTGACAAAGACGTCGAAGGCGTGGGGCTGGGGCTGGCGATCGTCAAGCGTCTGGGAGAGTTGATCGGCGTAAGTGTTGCCCTGCGCTCGCGGCTCGGGCGGGGAACGGCGGTGACCTTGTACGGGTTGCCGATCACCTCACCGCCGCAGTCAGCGGTCAATCGGGATGAGGCGCGTCAGGTCGGTTTGCTGACCGGGCTGAAGGTGTGTCTGGTGGAGGATGATCGCAACGTATTGCTCGCGACTTCGGCGCTGTTGGAGCGTTGGGGCTGTGTAGTTCAAGCTGAACTGAGCGGGCGGGATTTGATGACTGACTGCGACATCATCGTCGCCGATTATGACCTCGGCACCCACGCCACTGGCATCGAATGCATCGACGATGTGCGCAGGCAACGCGGTTGGGCCGTGCCAGCGATGATCATCACCGGACATGACGTCGAAAAAATCCAGGCAGCCCTGCACGACCGTGACATCGCCATTCTGTCCAAACCGGTACGCCCGGCCGAACTGCGCGCGACCTTGCGAGCCCTGCGCGATCGCCAGCCCGAACTCACCGAAAATGCCTTGTAGGTGTCCATGGGTCTGTAGGCGCTGCGGCACGCTGCGATCTTTTGATGTTGATGAGAAGAGCAAGATCAAAAGATCGCAGCCTCGTTGCACTCGACAGCTCCTACAGGGTCAAGCGTCTAGCGTTTGCACAGGTAATCCTGGGTGATGGTGGTCTGCAGGCAGTTGTACTGGCCCATGGTGCGGCAGATGTTTTTCTCGGAGCCGGTGACCTCGGCGTTTTTGTAGCCCCAGGTCTTGCAGCGTTGTGCGGCGACGGTCAGGCCTTGTTCGGCGCTGGTCTGGCCGCTTTCGAATTGGCCCAGTTCATAGGAGACCTGGACGACGCCATCGTTTTTGCTGCCGCCAGTGGCTTCCCATTGTTTTGGCGTGGCGCAGCCAGTGAGGAACAGGGCGCTAAGCGTGAGTGTTGCGATCAGGGATTTCATAGTGTTTCTTCCTTGGTGTTGTTCTGATTTCCAGGCACAACGATCCGCACGCTGCGAACAGGCAACGTCGAGGAGCATCGGGGATGCGGGGAATATAACGCCAGGTGATGAGGCGGTCGATTAGCACAAATGTGCTAGTGCGGTGCTCAACAGGCGGCTCGTGGGAACCGCCCGTTGGGCCAAGGGATGATTACTGAGGGCTGTTGAACTGGTCGGAATAACTGCCTGTCATCAATGCGGAGGCGACCCGATCAGAGCCGACGCCGACCCGCGAATAGGCAACTCGGTTGACACCGGTACGATCAGCGCCATCAGCCGCCAATGCGCCTGCACCGACATGATCGGCACCATCAGAAGCGACTGCGCCCGCACCGACATGGTCAGCCCCGTCGGAAGCGACCGCGCCCGCACCAACATGGTCAGCCCCATCAGAAACCACCGCGCCTGCACCGACATGATCGGCGCCGTCAGAAGCCACCGCGCCTGCACCGACATGATCGGCGCCGTCAGAAGCCACCGCGCCTGCACCGACATGATCGACGCCGTCAGAAGCCACCGCGCCTGCACCGACATGATCGGCGCCGTCAGAAGCCACGGCGCCTGCACCAACATGATCGGCGCCGTCAGAAGCCACCGCGCCTGCACCAACATGATCGGCGCCGTCAGACGCCACCGCGCCTGCACCAACATGATCGGCGCCGTCAGAAGCCACCGCGCCCGCACCGACATGATCGGCCCCATCGGACGCCAACGCCTGCGGCTGCGCCGCCCAGACATTGGGCACCACAACGGTCGCCACGACCGCCAGAAGCACGCCTGACAACAGCTTGTGTTTCATAGTTTTCTCCATGACCCGTCAGCCACAACGCGATGAGGCATCGTTCGTCGCTTATTCGTTGGCGCTGCGACTCATTGGCTTGGGTCAGTCTGGTGGGCGAAAGGCACGGGCACACCGTCTGGCGTGCGGGTGTCGACATAATCATGATCGAACTGGTTGAGTATAGATCGCGCTAGCGAGGCGGCGTGGCGGGGGGATCGACGGGCGTTAGGCGCTTCTCTTCCTGTACCGGTCAGACACAGTTGAAATCAATCTAAAAACGACGAAGCGGTTCGGCGAGCCTTTGCTAGTCTCAAAGATGTAGGCGAAGACGCAGACTGATGCGCAATCGGATAGCAAGGGGGCGTGGGGCGCGCTCCGAAAGGTACACGGTTAGAAAGATCTCCGCGCTGAGATCCAGCCCTTATGCCGTGTGAAGCAGCCGAGGCCGTACCTTTTCAATTTGGCCCGGTACTGTGGGAAGCCCGATAAACCTTGTAAGCCAGAGACCAGCACTGGCCGCCTGCTCGAACACCAAAGCCCGCTTCGTGCGGGCTTTGTCGTTCTTGCCCGGTCAGATCGATTGCAGCGCCTGCGCCAGATCAGCGCGCAGGTCTTCGACGTCCTCGACGCCCACCGACAGACGCACCAGACCATCGCCAATCCCCAGCTTCGCGCGGGTATCCGCTGGAATGGTCGCATGAGTCATGATCGCCGGATGCTCGATCAGGCTTTCCACGCCACCGAGACTTTCCGCCAGGGCGAAGATCTTCACGTTCTCAAGGAAGCGCCGCGCGCCCGCCAGATCACTGTTCAGATCGACGGAAATCATCCCGCCAAAACCACGCATCTGGCGCTTCGCCAACTCATGCTGCGGGTGTGACTCAAGGCCCGGATAGTAGACGCGTTTGATCTGCGGCTGTTGCTCCAGCCACCGCGCCAGATCCAGTGCGTTGCTGCAATGGCGTTCCATGCGCAGCGCCAGGGTTTTCACCCCGCGCAGGGTCAGAAACGCATCGAACGGCCCGGCAATCGCACCGACCGCGTTCTGCAGAAAGCCCAGCTTCTCGGCCAGTTCTTCGTTCTGGCCGACCACGGCAATGCCGCCGATCACATCGGAGTGACCGTTCAAGTATTTGGTGGTCGAGTGCAGCACGATATCGAAACCCAACTCCAGCGGACGCTGGATATAAGGGCTGGCGAAGGTGTTGTCGGCTACGCAAATGATCCCGCGAGCGCGGCAGATACGGGCGATCGCGGCCAGATCCGAGAGGCTCAGCAGCGGGTTGGTCGGGGTCTCGACCATGACCATGCGCGTGTCGTCCTGCAACGACGCTTCGAACGCCGACAGATCGGCCAGATCGACAAAGCTGAAACGGTGCCCGGCACTGCGCTGACGGACCTTGTCGAACAGGCGGAAGGTGCCGCCATACAAGTCGTTGCCAGAGACAATGTGCGAGCCGGCATCGAGCAGTTCCAGCACTGTGGAAATGGTCGCCAGACCGGAGGCGAAGGCGAACGCGCGAGTGCCGCCTTCAAGGTCGGCGACGCAGCGCTCCAGGGCAAAGCGCGTCGGGTTGTGCGAGCGCCCGTAATCGAAACCCTTGTGTACGCCAGGGCTGTCTTGCAGGTAGGTTGAGTTGGCGTAGATCGGCGGCATCAGCGCGCCGGTGGTCGGGTCCGGCGTTTGCCCGGCGTGGATCACCCGGGTCGCGAAGCCTTGGGATTTGTCGTCGTGCTGACTCATGCGAGGGATCTCCGTAATTGGTTGAGCATGTCGGTGCGGGTGATCAGGCCATGGAAGCCCGATGCATCGGCAATGATGGCGACGAGACCACGGCTGAGTACCGATTCCAGCTCGGACAGGCTGGCGCCGGGTGCAAGGGTTTGTAGCTTGTCGGTCATCACGCTGGAGACCGATTGGCTGAAGCGAGCGGCGTCTTCATGCACTGGCAGGAGGATGTCCGATTCATCGATCACGCCGACCAGTTGCTTGCCTTCCACCAGCACCGGCAATTGCGAGACATCCGCCAGGCGCATGCGCTGGAACGCGGTCAGCAGGGTGTCGTCAGGGCCGACACTGATCACCCGGCCGTCTTCGAAACGGCGGGCGATCAGGTCGCGCAGATCACCGTAGCCCTTACGCTGCAACAGGCCTTGATCGGTCATCCATTGGTCGTTGTAGACCTTCGACAGATAACGCGTACCGGTGTCGCAGACAAAACTCACCACGCGTTTCGGCTCGGTCTGTTCGCGGCAATAGCGCAGCGCCGCAGCGAGCAGGGTGCCGGTCGACGAGCCGCCGAGAATGCCTTCGGCCTTGAGCAACTGGCGGGCGTGGTCGAAGCTTTCTTCATCGCTGATCGAGTAGGCGTGGCGCACGCTGGAGAGGTCGGTGATCGACGGAATGAAGTCTTCGCCAATGCCTTCCACCGCCCATGAACCGGGCGTCGGCATTGTGCCGTCACGGCTGTATTGGGCCATGACCGAACCGACCGGGTCAGCCAGGACCATTTCCAGATCCGGCTGCACGCGTTTGAAGAAACGGCTCAGGCCCGTCAGCGTGCCGGCCGAACCGACACCGACGACGATGGCATCCAGATCATGTTCGGTCTGCGCCCAGATTTCCGGCGCGGTGCTGCATTCGTGGGCCAGCGGGTTGGCCGGGTTGTTGAACTGGTCGGCGAAGAATGCGCCGGGAATGTCCTTGGCCAGACGCGCGGCGACGTCCTGGTAATACTCGGGATGACCCTTGCCGACGTCGGAGCGGGTGATGTGTACTTCGGCGCCCATGGCCTTCAGGTGCAGGACTTTTTCGGTGGACATTTTGTCCGGCACCACCAGCACCACACGATAGCCTTTGGCGCGACCAACCAGTGCCAGGCCCAGGCCAGTGTTACCGGCAGTGGCTTCAACAATGGTGCCACCGGGTTGCAGACGACCATCACGCTCGGCAGCGTCGATCATCGCCAGACCGATGCGGTCCTTGATCGAACCCCCGGGGTTCTGCGATTCAAGTTTGAGAAACAGCGTGCACGGCCCGGTATCGAAGCGGGTGACTTGCACCAGCGGAGTATTGCCGATCAGCCCAAGTACGGCAGGGCGTGATTCCTTTGACATTTCTTCACCTCTTAGTGGTGTTGATCGCGTTCCAATCGCGGGGAAAAGACTCGCGTGCAACATAGGCTCAGACATCCTCTGTCGCAACCTTTAGTCGGTCGCAAATACAGCCATTTCGATCTAACGATAGATCGAAATCAAAGACCTGCCGGGGTGCTTTTGGGGGCGTTTATACGGAGGCGTCATCGAGTTTTCAAAGGGCGTCTTCATGGCGACGAACAGCTTGAATTGCCGAGAAATTTCCTGCTGCAAAAACCGCTCAACCGTCGTCCGCGATTTCAACTTTGCAGTGTTTTCAGGTGACAGGCTGCGATTAGTTGATCATGAGGGAAACTCGCGATGATCAAGATTAAAATGAGTTTGTCTCACTAGGCGCTGCTGCCGACAATGGCCGCCATCAACAAGACATTGGAGTTGTTTGTTATGGCACTGGCCCATTCCCTTGGATTTCCGCGCATCGGTCGCGACCGCGAACTGAAAAAAGCGCAAGAGGCGTTCTGGAAAGGAGAACTGAACGAGGCAGGCCTGCGTGACGTCGGTCGCGAGCTGCGCAAGGCCCATTGGGACTTGCAGAAAAACGCCGGCATCGAGTTGCTGCCGGTCGGCGATTTCGCCTGGTACGACCAGGTGCTGACGCACTCGCTGATGTTCGGCGTGATCCCTGAGCGCTTTCGTCCGCACGACGGCAAAGCCAACCTGCACACCCTGTTCGGCATGGCCCGAGGTGTCAGCGACAGCTGCTGCGGCGGTGCGCACGCCCAGGAAATGACCAAGTGGTTCGACACCAACTATCACTACCTGGTCCCCGAGTTCAGCGCGGATCAACAGTTCCAGTTGGGCTGGGAGCAGTTGTTCGAAGAAGTCGAAGAAGCGCGCGCACTGGGCCATAACGTCAAACCGGTGATCATCGGCCCGCTGACTTACCTGTGGCTGGGCAAGGCCAAAGGCGCGGAGTTCGACAAACTCGAATTGCTTGATCGCCTGCTGCCGCTATACGGGCAGATCTTCTCGCGTCTCGCGGCCCAAGGCGTCGAGTGGGTGCAGATCGATGAGCCGATTCTGGTGCTCGACCTGCCGCAGGAATGGAAGAACGCTTTCGAGCGTGCCTACAACCAGATCCAGCGCGATCCGCTGAAGAAACTGCTGGCGACGTACTTCGGGGGCCTGGAAGAAAACCTCGGCCTGGCCGCCAACCTGCCGGTCGACGGTTTGCACATCGATCTGGTGCGCGCACCGGAGCAATACCCGACCATTCTTGATCGCTTGCCGGCTTATAAAGTGTTGTCCCTGGGCGTGGTCAACGGCCGTAACGTCTGGCGCTGCGATCTGGAAAATGCCCTGGCGACTTTGCAGCATGCGCACGAGCGTCTGGGCGATCGCCTGTGGGTCGCGCCGTCCTGCTCGCTGCTGCACAGCCCGGTGGATCTGGGCCGTGAAGACAAGCTCGATGCCGAGCTGAAAAGCTGGCTGGCCTTTGCCGTACAGAAGTGCGAAGAAGTGGCGGTGCTGGCTCAAGCCGTCAACCAACCGGAAGCGCCGAAAGTGCTGCGTGCCCTGACCGAAAGCCGTTCGGTGCAGGCCGCCCGCGCGGCGTCGCCACGTATTCACAAGCCTGCGGTTCAGGCTCGGGTGGCGGCAATCACCGCCAAGGACAGCCAGCGTCAATCGCTGTTCGCCAAGCGCATTGCCAAGCAGCGTGCCGGTCTTGATCTGCCGCTGTTCCCGACCACAACCATCGGTTCGTTCCCGCAAACGGCGTCGATCCGTCTTGCCCGCCAGTCGTTCAAGCAGGGCAAGCTGACCCTTTCCGAATACACCGAAGCGATGCACAGCGAAATCCGCCACGCGGTGGAAATCCAGGAGCGTCTGGGCCTCGATGTGCTGGTGCACGGTGAAGCCGAACGCAACGACATGGTCGAATACTTCGCCGAGCAACTCGACGGCTACGTGTTCACCCGTTTCGGCTGGGTGCAAAGCTACGGTTCGCGTTGTGTGAAACCGGCAGTGATCTTTGGCGACTTGAGCCGTCCGAAAGCCATGACCGTCGAGTGGATCCGCTACGCCCAGGGCCTGACCGACAAGGTCATGAAAGGCATGCTGACCGGTCCGGTGACCATGCTGATGTGGTCGTTCCCGCGTGAAGACGTCAGCCGTGAAGTGCAGGCCCGGCAACTGGCGCTGGCAATCCGTGACGAAGTGGTCGATCTGGAAGCCGCCGGCATCAAGATCGTGCAGATTGACGAAGCGGCGTTCCGTGAAGGCCTGCCGTTGCGTCAGGCGCAGTGGCAGCCTTATCTGGATTGGGCGACAGAAGTATTCCGCTTGTGCGCCTCGGGTGTGCGCGACGAAACCCAGATCCACACGCACATGTGCTACAGCGAGTTCAACGACGTGATCGAGTCGATCGCGGCGATGGATGCCGACGTGATCACCATCGAAACCTCACGTTCGGACATGGAACTGCTGGACGCCTTCGAAGCCTTCGCTTACCCGAACGACATCGGCCCAGGCGTCTACGACATCCACTCGCCACGCATTCCGGACGCTTCGGAAATGGCTAATCTGCTGCGCAAGGCGGCCAAGCGTATTCCGGCAGAACGCCTGTGGGTCAACCCGGACTGCGGCCTGAAAACCCGCGGCTGGCCGGAAACAGAAGCGGCGCTGGTGCACATGGTCACCGCCGCCCGCCAACTGCGCAAAGAACTGGCCTGACACGAATAAACACACCCCTGTAGGAGCTGCCGCAGGCTGCGATCTTTTGATGTTGGCTGTTAGAAAACAGGATCAAAGGATCGCAGCCTGCGGCAGCTCCTACAGGTAGACGGATGGCTGGCATCACCAAGAGGCTGTTGCTACTGTGGCCAACCGCAGTTCAGGTGTTTGCAGTTACATGAGTCATCAACCGATTATTCAGGCAGTGTCTGAAGCAGACATCGCCGAGGTGCTGGATTTTGTTCTCAAGGCCCGCGCCGAGCTTTTCCCGAAGCTGAGCGCGACCGGCATGCCCGACGATCTGGCGCGTTTTGCCGAGGTTTATCTGCATGGGGCAGGGCGCTTTCTGATTGCTCGGCAGGCGGGGCAAATCGTCGCGTCCATCGGCTATCTCCCTTACGACCGACGCTTTTCGCACCTTGCCTATCCCGACCGCAACGTGGTGGAGGTCGTGCGTCTGTTCGTCCTGCCTGCGCAGCGCCGTTCAGGGCTGGCCGGCGCACTGTATCGATCACTCAAGGATCTGGCACTCGCCAACGCAGTAGACGTGATTTACCTGCACACCCATCCGTTTCTGCCGGGCGCCATCGCGTTCTGGCAGCGGCAGGGTTTCGAGATCATTGATGTCGACGCTGACCCGGTGTGGCAGACCACACACATGCACGCCGTCATGCGTGAAAACGTAGAATCTGCGCCCCGTCAAACGGGTCCGTCAGGTAATGCGCTCTGACCCCGAATGTTTCCTGCAACCGCTGCGGAGTCAGCACCTCCAGCGGTTCGCCCAACGCCACCAGCCGCCCGCGCTCCAGCACCGCCAGACGATCGCATTTCAACGCCTGATTCAGATCATGCAGGGCGATCAACGTGGTCACCGGCAATGCCTGCACCACGTTGAGAATGGTCAGTTGGTGCTGAATGTCGAGATGATTGGCCGGCTCATCCAGCAATAGAATTTGCGGTCGCTGCGCCAATGCCCGAGCGATGTGTACCCGTTGTCGCTCACCGCCCGACAGGCTGCGCCAGAGACGATTGCACAGGTGCGTCGCGTCAACGTCGGTCAGCGCCTGTTGGACGATGGCATCGTCTGCCGCCGACCACGGTTGCAGCGCCGACAGCCACGGCGTGCGCCCCAACGCTACAGCGTCGAACACGCGAATGCCGTCGTCGGTGTCAGCCTGTTGCTCGACCACCGCAAGTTTCTGCGCAATGCTGCGGCGGGGCATTTTGCCCAGACGCTGACCGTCGAGCAGTACCTCGCCAGCGCTCGGTTCGCGCAACCCGGCCAACAGTTTCAACAGGGTCGATTTGCCCGAACCGTTGGGCCCGACGATACCGAGGGTCTCGCCGCGCTCGACCGCAAGGCTGACATCGTTGAGCAGCTCGGCACCGCGCACCTTGAAGGTCAACCCGGAACAACTCAGAACGCTGCTCATCGAGCAGACCTGCGTGCGACCAGAATCAACGCGAACACCGGCGCACCGACCAGCGCGGTAATCACGCCGACCGGAATCACCTGCCCCTTGATCAAGGTGCGCGACAACACGTCGGCGGCGATCAAGAACACCGCGCCCCCCAACGCACTGGCCGGCAACAGCCGAGCATGCCCGGTGCCGAGCAGCAGACGTGCGGCATGCGGAATCACCAGCCCGACAAAGCCGATCGAGCCGACAATCGAGACCATCACCGCTGTCACCAGCGCCGCACAGCCGATCAGCAGAATCTGCACCCGGCGCACCGGAATGCCGAGGGACGCCGCCGAGTCTGCGCCAAAGGTAAACGCATCCAGCGCGCGACGATGCCACAGGCACACCACCAGACCGGCGAATGCCACCGGCACTGCCAGCCACACCGACGGCCAACGCACGCCGCCGAGATTGCCGAGCAACCAGAACATGATGCCGCGCGCCTGTTCCGAGCTGGCTGAGCGGGTAATCAGAAACGCGGTCAGTGCATTGAACAGCTGCGAGCCGGCGATGCCCGCGAGAATGATTTGTCCGGTGCCACTGGCCGAGCCGCTGACCCGCGCCAGCACAATCACCAGCACGAACGCCGTCACCGCCCCGGCAAACGCGCCCGCCGACAGCGAAACCACCCCGGCGCCGACGCCGAGCAATGCGACCATCACCGCGCCGGTCGAGGCGCCGGCGGAAATGCCCAGCAGATACGGATCGGCCAACGGGTTGCGCAACAGCGACTGCAAAATCACCCCGCATGTCGCCAACCCGGCACCACAGGCCGCGGCGACCAGTGCGCGGGTCAATCGATAGTTCCAGACAATGCCTTCGTCGATGGGGTCGAGCGCATAGCCGGCGCCCCACAGTTTGTTGGCGAGGACTTGCAACACCACACCCGGTTCAATCGAGGTTTCACCGATGGCCACGCCGGCGACCACTGCAATCAACAGTGTCACCAAGGCCAGCAGCGTGCGGATCAGGCTTGCACTCATTGCGACAGGTCATAGCCGTTGATGGCCGTGGCCAGTTGTTCCAGGCCATCGAACATGCGCAGGCTGGCCTGCATGGCCATGGCGTCGAGAACGATGATGCGGTTGTGTTTCACCGCGTCCATGTTGCGCGTCACCGGGTCGCTGCGCAGGAAGGCGAGTTTCTTTTCATGGTCGTCAGCGGGGAAGCGTCGGCGGTCCATGCGGGCAATGACGAGGAAGGTCGGGTTGGCCTTGGCGATGGTTTCCCAGCCAACCGTTGGCCACTCTTCATCGGATTGCACCACGTTGCGCACGCCGAGGGTGCTGAGCATGAAATCGGGAATGCCTTTGTGTCCGGCCACGAACGGCTCGATGTCCATCTGTGCGCTGGAGAACCAGACCAGCGCGCTGGCGTCCTTCAGCTGTTTGCCCTGGGCGGTGGCAATCGAGCGGGCGAGACTGGCCTTGAGTGCGTCGTTGAGCTGCTGGCCACGCTCCTGCACATCGAAGATTTGCGCCAGTTGGCTGACGCTCTTGTAGATCGTGTCGATGCGAAACGGGGCCAGGCGCGTGCCGTCGGCGCCGACGAGGTTGTCCTTGGCTTCGCAATCGGAGGGCAACAGGTATGTCGGAATCTTCAGTTCATGAAACTGTTCGCGAGTGCCGACCGCGCCTTGCGGGCCGACCATCCATTCCAGCTCCACGGCGACCAGTTCCGGACGCTTGCCGATCACCGATTCAAAACTCGGCTCGTTATCGGCCAGGCGCTCGATCTGGTCGTTCTGCGCCTTGTACTTGGCCAGCACGTTGTTGAACCACAGCGAAGTGCCGACGATTTTGTCGCCCAGACCCAGGGCGTAAAGCATTTCCGTGCCGGCCTGGCCGATGGTCACCGTGCGCGTCGGGGCGTGTTGGAAGGTGAGGGTGCTGCCGCAGTTTTCCACCGTCAGCGGGTATGCGGTCGGTGCCGCGTGGGCCAGGGTGCAAAGGCTCAGGCCAGTGATGAAGGTGGCAACGCGGGGCAGCAGCATGAGGCAGTCTCCGGGGAATCCGTACGCGGAGCGGGAGAGTACGGATTGGAAACACACCATCGAACGCGGTCAGGGCAACAGCGCAAGGCCGGTCATCCATTGAAGATGCGCGCGGCACGATGTCCTTCCCGGACACCCCGCCGGTTAGTGAGTCACTGTGCCGGCAGGTCTCCTGACTGATGCGTCATCGCCTGGCTCCGGCCTTCCCGGGATTCACCCAGTGGCAGTCGTGGAGCAGGCTCGGCACCTACAGTTGCGGGGGCAGTTCCGGTCAGTGCTGTGCGAGCATCTCGGATTCCCTCTTAGTCCCCTTCGGGAACCGGCGGCGGCATGGTAGTCGATCGAGCCGCTGAAGGGGAGACGAATCTGCCGCAGCGAGGATTAGTGTTGGCTCATCAAACCGTGCAACACGCCCAAACGCAGGCCCGGTTCGGAGGGCAGCATTTGCGCGATGCCAAACACTTTGAACGCCGCCAGCATCAACACCAGTCCACCGGGGAGAATGCTTTGGCGGTGCGGTTGCAGGCCGGCGAGTTGCAGTTGCTGGACGTTGTTCACTTTCAGCAGCAGCAGCGACAGGCGCAGCAGTCCGCCGTAGGTGATGCCGTCCTGACCCAAATCGTTGAGGCGGTTGGCCTTGAGCACTTTGGCCAGCATGCGCGCGGTGCCGGACGAACCGATGGTCTGCTGCCAGCCCTGAGCACGATAGCGCCGGGCAACTTTTTCAAACTGCAGGATGGCGAAGCGCTCGGCTTCCTGCAGCGCGCCGGCGGACACATCGCCGCCGCGAAAGAAACGCGTGCTCAAGGTGCCGCTGCCGATGGCGATACTCTCGGTCAGCAACGGCTGTGAACCCTGGCCGAGGATCAGCTCGGTGGAACCGCCGCCGATGTCGACCACCAGGCGCAGGTCTTCGGCGCTCGGCAAGGCGTGAGTCACGCCGGCGTAGACCAGGCGCGCCTCTTCATGGCCGCAAATGACGTCGATCGGGAAGCCCAGATGCCGTTCGGCACTGGCCAGAAACAGCTGCGCATTGTCCGCTTCACGCACCGCACTGGTCGCCACCGCGCGCACCCGACCGGCCTCGAAACCGCGCAGTTTTTTGCCGAACCGCGCCAATGCCTGCCAGCCGCGATCCAGCGCCAACGCATCCAGCGCACCACCGTCAAAACCTTCGGCAAGACGCACCGGTTCGCGCAGGGTTTTCACTTCCTGAATCAGGAAGCCTTTGCGACTGCGCACCGACTGGCCGATCATCAGGCGAAAGGCATTCGAACCCAAGTCGATGGCAGCGAACAGCGGGGCGTGTTCTTTCATGGGAATCCTTGCAAAACAACCGTCGCGCGGCGCAGGACGGTTTGCGAGGATTCTGCCGTGATCTTGATGACGGCCTGATGACGGGGCAGGGGCGGTTCAGTGAATTTACGGCTGTCATGACACTGTCATTATTCAGCGTCTATGCTTGGCTCAATACATCGCGTGTTCTTGAAGTTTCTGCTGCCATTCGTGGCAGCTTTTTTTTGCCTGTGATTTGAGCGAAGCAAACCATTGATCGTTCCCACGCTCTGCGTGGGAATGCCTCTAGGGACGCTCCGCGTCCAGTGACGCGGAGCGTCAAGGGCTGCATTCCCACGCGGGAGCGTGGGAACGATCAGGGGTAAGGGGAATGCGTCAGCAGGACTGTGGGGTTTCGCCGCGCGCCAGGCGTGCGTTGATGTCTTCAATGACCTCAGGCAGTTCGGCGATGGTGTCGATCAGGTAATGCGGGCGCGAAGGCGCGAACATCTTGCCGATGCGCTCACGTTCTTCCGCCAGACGATCTGACGGCAGCGCCTTGAACTGTTCGTAAGTCAGCCCCAGCGCGTTGCCGGAACACGTCAACGCCACCGTCCACATCCCCGCGCTACGCCCTTCGAGAATCCCCGGCCAAGTGTCATCAACCTTGACGCACGCGGCCACATCATCGATGCCCAAGGCAATCACGTTGGCCAACGATTGCGCTGGATACGGCCGGCCATTCGGCACTTCATCGGTGGCCACCACATGGTCAGCGACGTAACCATTGTCCCGCGCCAGTTCGACAACCTTGGCCATCACCACCGCCGGATACCCTGAGCACGAACCAATCTTCAAGCCCTTGCCGCGCAACGCCGCAATTGCTTCGAGCGCACCGGGAATGACCGCCGAATGCAGGGCGATTTTCTCGATCTGCAACGGCATGAAGCGTTCGTAGATCGCGGTCACATCGTCGTCACTCGGCAAACGATCAAACGCGGCGCGATAACGCTCGGCAATCTGCGGCAGGTTGCACAACGTGCGGATGTGATCCCACTTGCCCATGCCCATCGGGCCGCGCGCTTCTTCCAGCGATACCGCGACGCCGAACTCGGCAAAGGCCTCGACGAATATCTGCGTTGGCGCAAACGAGCCGAAGTCGACAACGGTACCGGCCCAGTCAAGGATCGCGGCTTGCAGGTGAGTCGGGTTTTTGTACTGCATGGTCAAATCTCCGTTTTCGGGTAAGCGTGGGCCGTCCCTCGGTAATGAGGTAGGCGGTTTCAAGGGTCAATGCTGATCAGGTCAGCGGTGGATTCGAATCAAACAGTTCGGCAATCACCGGACGGTTGCGGCGGATGCCGAGGCAGCACAGGTGGTATTCGATGAAAAACGGGTGATCGACAAAGGTGATCGGCGTGGTGCCCGGGGTTTCGGCGTACTCGACCGCCGAGACAAAACCGATGCCGATGCCTTTGACGATCGCGTGCACGATGGCTTCGCGGCTGTTGAGTTGCATGACGCGGTTGAGGTCGATATCGAGGCGCTTGCAGCTTTCTTCGACCAGTTGCCGGGTGCGCGCACTTTGTTCGCGCATCACCCATTTCTCGCGGCTGATTTCGCTGATGTGAACCTGCGACTGGCTGGCCCACGGATGGTCATCGCGCACCACGGCAATGATCGGATAGCGGTGATACAGAAGCGTGTGAAAGCGCTCATCGAATTCCGACAACGCCAGAATCGCCACGTCGATATCGAAGTTAAACAACCGCGCGAGGGTTTCCTTTTCCGAGGAAAACGAGGTTTCCAGTTCGATGTCCGGGTGCCGCTGCATCAGCTCGTAGGTCAGGTTCATCGCGATTGGCGGCGATACCGCGCCGAGCCGCAGCATGCCGTTCTTGCGTTGCTTGAAACTCTGCAGCAGTTGCACCGCTTCATCTTCCTGGCCGAACAAACCTTGAGTGATTGCGTAAAGCTTGTGCCCGGCGGAACTCATCTCGATGTAGCGCCCGCGCCGATGAAACAGCTCGACCGAAAAGGTTTTCTCCAGCGCGTTGACCTGCTCGCTGACGGTCGGCTGACCGACGCTGAGGTATTCCGCCGCCAGGGTGAAGCTGCCGGTTTTGGCCACCGCATGAAACGAACGCAACCACTTGTGATACTGGTACATGCAAGCCCCATCAGCGTCGGATGAACAATGCCACTGCCGCGCTGCACAGGCAGGCGCTGGTGACCACTATGAAGATGAGAGACGTGTTTGCCGTGGTGTCAAGCAAACGACCAATCATGGGCTCGGCCAGGCCGGCGAACAGGTAGGACGAAAAGTTCATGATTCCGGTCGCCGTACCGGCGCGTTTGGCACCGACCAGATCCGGACACAGCGCCCAGAAACTCGACGCCGGGCCGTAGACGAAGAAGCCGCAAAGGAACAACGCGACCAGGCCGATCACGCTGTGCGGCGGCAGGCTCCACATCCACAGACTCGTCGCGGCGCCGAGGAACATGTAGAGCATGATCGCCAGATAGCGTTTGGAGCCGAACAGCTTGTCCGACACCCAGCCATTGCTCAACGCCCCGACCGCCATGCCGACGGGGAGGGCGACGGTGATCCATTTCGGATCGATCATGCCGTCACCGCTTTTCCAGTCGGCGCCGAGAAAGTGCACCGGCACCCAGACGATCAAGCCGTAGCGCGCCGCGTTCTGAAAGCCCAGTGACAGCGCGGCGATCAGCAGGCGCGGATTCTTCAGCACGGCTTTATAGCGTTGCGCCGAGGTCTCGACTTCGCCATGCGCGGCTTCCTGATGTTTGTCGTCAGCGTTGGCCACGCCGGTATCGCCTACCGGTTCGAAGCCCAGATCCTGCGGGCGTTCGCGGGCAACCAGATAGAAAATGATCCCGCCGGCGAGCATCAGCAGTACCGGTAAACGGAAGATCCAGCGCCATTCCAGTTGCAGCACTTCAAGCACGACGATGGAGGTGACGTACGACAGAATCGACGCGCAACCGGCGGCGAAGGTGTAGAAGCCATAGACCTTGCCGCGCTCGCCGGCCGCCCACCAATTGGCAATCAGCCGCCCGCCAGGCGCCCAGCCCAAGGCCTGAAAGTAGCCGTTGACGCCCCACGGCAGGATCAGACTGGTGAAACCGCCGGCAAAACTGGTCACCCAGTTTGCCGCGCAGGACAGCACCGCACCGAGAGTCATGATGCGCCGCCCACCGAACTTATCGGCGAGGTTGCCGTTGATCGCCTGGCCAATGGCGTAGGCCCAGAGCATCGCCGCAGAAGCCCAGCCAAGGGTTTCCTTGCTCAAACCGAACTCGGCCTGAATCCCCGGAATGGCAAAACCGAAGGTCTGCCGACCGGTGTAGAAAAACAGGTAACAGAACATCGCCGCCAGCAGCATGCGCCACTGCGCGACCCGGAATGAGGCAGAACGTACGGCGAGACCAGGCATGGTTTGGGCACGATTCATGATCTTTTCCTTATTGTTGTGGGTTCCCGCCGTTTGTCGTCGGCGGGTGCACTCTTTTTCGGTGCGGCAGGAAATCACCACGGCTATGAGCCGCAGGCGGTGCTTGGGTTAATCGGGTGGCGTCGGGCGTCAGGCAGCTTGCGAACCGATGAAGTTCTTGCCGCGCGCGCCCTGCATCGCGAGGTGGATGATGTCTTCGGCGTCCTTGGCCGAGACGCCGTAATCGGCGAACTCGGTCTTCACCCCTAGGTGGTGGAGGAACTCGCGCAATTGCTGTTGCGCGGTGAGCAGATCCTCGCCGAAAACTCGTTGCAGGATGCGGTCACGGGTCGCGTCGTGACCCCAGGCCAGACCGAGCACCAGCGGCAAGGTGAAAGAGCAGGCGATGCCGTGGGGCAAGCCGTGGCGCAGTGTCATCTCGTAGGAAATCGAATGCGCCAGCGCGGTTTTGGTGTTGGAAAACGCCAGCCCGGCCTTGAGCGCGGCGAGTGCCATGCGCGTGCGCAACTCTTGGCTCGACAGATCTTTGTGCAAACGCGGCAGGCATTCGAGAATGTCTTCGATCGCAGAAATGGCGAAGGTGTCAGAGACCGGATTGGCGTTAACGTTCCAGATCGCTTCCAGCGCGTGGGACAGCGCATCAAGCCCGGTGGACACGGTGACGCTGGCCGGCACGGTGAGCATCAGTTGCGGATCGATGATCGCCACGCGCGGCCAGGTGCAGTCGAGGTGCAGCGAATATTTCTTCTGGCTGGCGCTGTCCCAGATCGTCGCCCATGGCGTGACTTCGCTGCCGGTGCCGGCGGTGGTCGGTGCGGCGATCAGCTGTTTGCAACGCGCCGGAGTGAACGGCTTGCCGGTCGCCAGCAGCGTCAACAACTCATCGAAATGCCCGGACTCGGTGCCGACGATCAGCGCTTTGGCGGTATCGATGGCGCTGCCGCCACCGACCGCGAGCACCACATCGCAAGCGCCGGCCTGCTGCCAGAACTGCTCATAAGTACTGCGCAAATGGGCGACGTCCGGGTTGGGCTGAACGTCTTCGAACACGTAGACCAGACGCTCGCCGAGCAAGGCTTGCAGGCGATCAACCAACCCCAGCCCACGGGCCTCGGGAAAAGTGACGAGGGCCACGGTTTGCTGCTCGGTGATGGCGGCGAGGTCTTGCAGGCTGCCCCAGCCGAAGCGGGTATCGACGGGGTTCTGAAAACGGGCAGTCATGGCGGATCCTTATTGTTGTTGTCGTATGGCCACATACTCGGTGGCGGCCGACAACGGCACAAATCGATAAATCGCAGGTTTGAATCGGCTCAACCGATAGCGGCTCGACGTCAGTGCGCCGACCCGCCCTGGATTGCCGCGCGAAGGCGACTGGAGAGGGTGTCGGCGACGATCACCATGAAGGTGATGACGATGATGCACGTCGCGGTTTCCGGGTATTTGAACAACTTCAGGCTGCTCACCAGTTCGAAACCCAGTCCGCCGGCGCCGACCATGCCCAGCACCGTGGCCGAACGCAGATTGACTTCGAAGCGGTACAAAATCACCGCAATCCACGCCGTGATCACCTGCGGCAAAACGCCAAACACGATCACTTGCAACGGTCGTGCACCGGTGGCTTGCAGCGCTTCAATCGGGCCTTGATCGATCTCTTCGATGCTCTCGGCGAAGAACTTGCCGAGCATGCCCAGACCATGCAGCGCCAGCGCCAACACACCGGGGAACGGGCCGAGGCCCACGGCCGAGACGAAGATCAGCGCGAGGATCAGTTCGTTGATGCTGCGGGTGAAATTCAGCGCCTGACGCGTGATGTGAAACACCCAGCGATTGCGGCTCAGATTGCGCGCGGCGAGAAACGACAGCGGAATCGCCAGCAACACGCCGAGCAGGGTGCCCCAAATGGCGATCTGCAAAGTCTCCACCGCTGGCGCGACCAGACGCGGCAGGATGCTCAGATCCGGCGGAAAGGTGCGCGAAAGAAAGTCACCAATCTGCGGCAACCCCGCTGCCAGTTCACCGAGGCTGAGCTGCGCACCTTGCGCGCTCCAGTTCAGCGTCCACAGCACGATCAGGACGATGCCGGCGGTGGTCAGCCAACCGCGTTTGCCACGGGGCCGCTCGCCGACCCACTGATAGTTTGGCGATTGCATGCTCAGGCCCTCGAGGCGGTGCGGTAGGACAGGGTGGGCGCCGGGACGTCAGCGGAGTGTTCTGCCGATTGCCCCGGATAGATTCGCGCCAGATCGGCGTCGGTCATGCTCGACGCTTTGCCATCGAACACCAGACTGCCGTGAGCGAGGCCAACCACGCGGTCGCCGAACTCGCGGGCATATTCGACTTGATGCAGATTGCACAGCACGGTGATGCCCAGCTCGCGGGTGGCATCGCGCAGGTACTGCAACACCAGTCGCGCGGTTTTCGGGTCGAGGCTGGCGATCGGTTCATCGGCCAGAATTACCTGCGGTCGTTGCGCCAAGGCGCGGGCTATGCCGACGCGTTGCTTCTGCCCGCCAGACAATGAATCGGTGCGCTCACCGGCCTTGTGCGCCAGTTCGACGCGCTCCAGGCATTGCATCGCCAGCGCCACATCGTCACGGCGGAACAGTTGCAGAATCGAGGCGAGGGTGCCGACGGAACCAAGGCGACCGGTCAGCACATTCTTCAATACGCTCAGGCGCGGCACGACGTTGTGGTGCTGAAAAATCATCGCCACTTCTCGGCGTAAAACGCTGTTGTCCGGGCAGGCGAGGGCATCAATGCCCGCCACGTTCAGCGTGCCGCTGTCGGCCTGCGCCAAACGATTGATGCAACGCAGCAAGGTCGATTTGCCGGCGCCGGATTGACCGAGCACCACGACGAATTCGCCCGCAGCGACGTCAAGGTCGATGCCGCGCAACACCGGGTTGCTGCCGTAGTGTTTGCTCAGTTGGCGGATGCTGATCATTTCATGCTCCGCAAATCGAGATCGAGCACCTTGGCGGTTTCGCGCACCACATCGTAAGAGGCGTCGGTGGTCGGCTGGAAACCATTGAGCACGCCCTGATCACCCCACGGCACGTCCTTGATCGAAGCCAGTGCGTCGGCGACTTTTTTCTTCAATTCCGGATCGAGCGCCTTGCGCCAGACCATCGGCGATTCGGGAATCGGCTTGGAACTCCAGACGATGTCGAAGTCATCCTGCTTGACCACGCCTTTGGCCACGGCGCTGGCGAAGATGCGGTCAGCCACGGCGGCGGCGTCGACTTTCTTGTTCTCGACCGCGAGGATACTGGCGTCGTGGGAACCGGAGAAAATCACCCGTTTGAACAGCGTGTCCGGGGCGAACCCTGCCTGCTCAAGTCCTGCTTTCGGGAACAGATGACCGGATGCCGAACTTGGGTCGACGAAGGCGAATGTATGGCCCTTGAGGTCGGCCAGCGAATGAATGCCGCTGTCCTTGCGTGCCAGAATCACGCTTTTGTATGCGCTCTGGCCGGTCTTCTTGGTCACCGCCACGGAGAATGCTTCGACATCGGCCACCGAGGTCGCCAGCACGTAGGAGAAAGGCCCGAGGTAGGCAACGTCGAGTTTGCCCGAGCGCAGCGCTTCGATGATGCCGTTGTAATCGGTGGCCACGAACGGCACCACTGGCATGCCGATTTTGGCTTGCAGATCGTCGAGCACTTGTTTGCTCGATTCGATCATCGCCTGGGAGTCTTCCGAAGGGATCAGGCCAATGGTCAGTTTGTCCTTGGCCCAGACCTGGCTGGCACTCAGGGCAAGTACGGCAAGGCTGGCGGCACGCAGAAACTGGTTAATTGTTTTCATGGCATTCCACGGGGTGGTTGGGAGTTGCCACAGGCTAGGTCTGTCACGTGACAGTCATTCAATCAATTCAATATGCGAAACCGCAGCTAACTATTGATGGAGTCTATGGATGTCGAGCGCCAAATTGCGGGCCTTTCTCGCCGTCGCCCGCCACGGCAGTTTCAGTGCCGGGGCGCGGGCGTCAGGCTTGAGCCAACCGACCCTGACCACTCAGGTGCAGGCCTTGGAACGTCAGCACAATGTTGAGCTTTTCCACCGGCGTGGGCGGCGGATCGAGTTGTCGGATGTGGGTCGGCAACTGCTGCCTATCGCTCAGCGCATCGCCCTGCTGGAACTGGAAGCGCATAACCTGCTGCGTGATTCCGGGCGGCTCGACAGCGGCCAGCTCAAGGTCGGTGCGGTGGGGCCGTTTCATGTGATCGAGATGGTCGACAGTTATTTGCAACAGCATCCGAATATCGACGTGTCGATCCGCGTGGGTAACTCGGCGCAGGTGTTGTCGGATCTGGAAAACTATGTGACCGATATCGCGGTGTTGGCCGGGCGTCAGGATGATCCGGCGTTGTGTTCGGTGCGTTATGCGCGGCACGCGATCATCCTTTTTGCGCACTATGAGCATCCGCTGGCCAATCGCGGCAGCGTGCGTCTGGAGGAATTGGAAGGGCAGCGGCTGCTGCAACGCGAACCCGGTTCGACCACGCGGCTGGTGCTGGAGCAGGCACTGAATGCGGCGCAGGTAAAACCGCGCATCGCCATGGAAATCGGCAGTCGCGAGGCACTGCGTGAAGCGGTGGTGCGCGGGTTGGGCTTGGGGGTGGTGTCGGAAGCGGAGTACATTGCCGACCCGAAAATCCGCACGATCAGAATCGAAGGCGAAGAGCTGTTTACGGAAACGTATTTGTATTGTCTGGCTGAGCGCCGTTCGAGTCGGCTCATTTCGTCGTTCTTTGATGCGGCGATTGGCTGAAGATTTGCAATCTTCGGCGAGGCTTGGCTAATATACGTTCCATATACACATCGTATCGGATTCATATATGGGCATCGTAAAGATTTCAGAGGACATGCACGAGAACCTGCGGATCTCCAGCAACGCCCTCAGCCGCTCGATCAACGCGCAGGCCGAACACTGGATGCGCATCGGCATGCTCGCCGAACTGCACCCCAACCTCGACCACAGCGCCATTTGCCGCTTGCTGATCCGCGCCGAACAGAACGGCGGGCTGGATCTGCAACAACTGACTCAGGAAGCCGTCAGCGCATGAGAAACCAGATCAAGATCAACACCCCGGCCGACATCGCGCAATCGCGCGCTGCCGGCAAACTCGCCGCTGAAGTGCTGGCGATGTTGGTGCCGCACGTCAAGGCGGGCGTCACCACTGATCAGCTCGATCAACTGTGTAATGACTACATCGTCAACGTGCAGAAAGCCGTGCCGGCCAACGTCGGCTATCACGGTTTTCCGAAAACCGTCTGCGCGTCGGTCAACGATGTGGTGTGCCACGGGATTCCATCGGGCACACCGCTGAAGGATGGCGATATCGTCAATCTCGATATCGCGGTGATCAAGGACGGCTGGTTCGGCGACACCAGCCGCATGTACGTGGTCGGTGAGGCGACGCCTGAGGCGCAGCACCTCATCAAGACTACCTATGACGCCATGTGCGCGGGGATTCGCGTGGTCAAGCCGGGCGCCACCTTGGGCGACATCGGCCACGCGATCCAGAGCCTGGCGGAGAAGGAAGGCTTCAGCGTAGTGCGCGAGTATTGCGGGCACGGGATCGGCAAGGTCTATCACGATGAGCCGCAGATTCTGCATTACGGCTTCCCGAATCAGGGCATGAAGCTCAAGGCCGGGATGATTTTTACCGTGGAGCCGATGCTCAATGCCGGCAAGCGTCATGTGAAGAACATGCCCGATGGCTGGACGGTGCTGACCAAGGATGGCTCGTTGTCGGCGCAGTGGGAGCATATGGTGGCTGTGACGGAGACCGGCTTCGAAATTCTCACTGCGTGGCCGGACGAGATTGAAGGCTACCGCGCCATTACCTGAGACCGTGTTGACTGGTTCCCTCACCCTAGCCCTCTCCCAAAGGGAGAGGGGACTGACCGGGTTGTTTGGATGAGGTACACCGACTTGGGATACCGAGTCGAACTCAAGTTTTGAACAGCACAGAGATCGGCTCCCTTTCCCCCTCGCCCCCTTGGGGGAGAGGGCTGGGGTGAGGGGGTAAATCCAACAGGCAACACGATTTCAGTGGGAGCCGGCGGCTTTGTTGAGGTCGCTGTCGGTCCATTCGGTGTAAACGCAAGCATCAGCGGTGGCCCAGCGTACTTGCACCGGGTCGCCAGCCTTGAGCGGCATGCCGGCGGCTGACAGTGCCTTAACCGTCATTGAGGTGCCGCCCGAGGTGACCACGCTGCAGGTTTGGCTCTCACCGAGAAACAACACTTCCACAACCTTCGCTGAAACCTCGTTCCAACCCGACGGCAACGGTTCGCTAATCGCTTGCGCCACGCTCAACGCAAGTGCCTTTTCCGGCCGCACCATCAGCAAAACATCCTGATCGGTGTGCAACCCAGCGGTCAGTCGAATCGATAATGACTGTCCTTCAAACGAAGCCGCCGCATTACCCTGCGCCTTGAGCTTGAGGAAGTTCGAGTTACCGAGGAACGACGCGACAAACGCATTCGGCGGATTCTGATACAGGTCATAACCACTGCCCAATCCAACAATCTTGCCGTGACTGAAAATCGCGATGCGTTGCGACAAGCGCATGGCTTCTTCCTGATCGTGGGTCACGTAAACGATGGTGATGCCCAGACGGCGATGCAGTTGGCGCAGTTCGTCCTGCAAATCCTCGCGCAGTTTTTTATCCAGCGCACCGAGCGGTTCGTCCATCAGCAAAATGCGTGGTTCGTAGACCAAGGCGCGGGCGATGGCGACACGTTGTTGCTGGCCGCCAGACAACTGCGAAGGGCGACGATGGGCGAACTGTTCCAGTTGCACCAGTTTCAGCATCGCATCGACGCGCTTTTCACGTTCGGCGGCCGCGAGTTTGCGAATCGCCAGCGGGAAGGCAATGTTGTCGCGCACCGACAAATGCGGGAAAAGCGAGTAGCGTTGAAACACCATGCCGATGTCACGCTTGTGCGGCGGCACATTTACCAGCGATTCACCGTTGACGAGGATTTCGCCGCTGCTCGGCGTTTCAAACCCGGCGAGCATCGACAGCGTCGTACTTTTGCCCGAGCCGCTGGAACCGAGAAAAGTGAGGAACTCACCGTCCTTGATGTCCAGCGAGATGTTGTCGACGGCAGCAAAATCGCCGTAGTGCTTGTTCAAGTTGCGCAGGCTGACCAGGGGTTTGTCGTTCTGCTGGGAAGCGTCTTTGATCACGGCACTCATGTCGTACTCCTGGCGCTCAGGCGCTGATTTCGTTGCGCCGGCGCAGCGCGGCGGCGATGCCCATGACCAACAACGACAAGCCGATCAGCAGCGTCGAAGCGACGGCGATCACTGGCGTCAAGTCCTGGCGCAAGGTGGTCCACATTTTCACGGGGAGGGTTTGCAGGGTCGGGCTGGCCATCATCACGCTGAGCACCACTTCGTCCCACGAGACCAGGAAGGCGAAGAGGGCGCCGGCGACCATGCCCGGGCGAATCGCCGGGAAGGTCACCTTGAACACCGCTTGCAACCGTGAGGCGCCGCAGATCACCGCCGCGTCTTCAATCGACTGATCGAACAGCTTCAGCGAGTTGATGATCGAGATGATGGTGAACGGCAGCGCGACGATCACATGGCTGACGACGAAGGCGAACATCGTCCCGGTGTAACCGAGCTTGAGGAACAGCGCGTACACCGCCACGGCGATGATCACCAGCGGCACGATCATCGGCAGGGTGAACAGGCCGTAGAGCATTTCCCGGCCGGGAAAACGTCCGCGCACCAGCGCAAACGCCGTCGGCAAACCAAGGGCCACGGCGCAGATCGTCGTCAGCACAGCAACCTTGAGGCTGGCGGCAGCGGCGCTCATCCAGTCCGGGTTGGAGAAGAACTGGCCGTACCATTTCAGCGTCCAGCCCGGTGGCGGAAACACCAGCCACTGCGAGGAGCCGAACGACAGCAGCACGATAAAGACGATCGGCAACAGCAGGAACAGACCGATCAGCCCGGTGGTGGCGTACAAGCCGAAGCGCATGCGCCGGCTCATCGCATTGGGGGTCAGGAGCATGTCGGCTTACCTCGCGTTACTGGCGCCAACCGGGGATTCCGGCTGAAGCTTCAGGTAGAAGTAGAACAGCACCAAAGTGATCGCGATCAGCAACGCGGCGCCGGCACTGGCCAGGCCCCAGTTGAGGAACGATTGCACCTGCTGAATGATGAACTCCGGAAGCATCATGTTCTGCGCCCCGCCGAGCAGCGCCGGGGTGACGTAGTAACCGAGCGACATGACGAACACCATCAGGCCACCGGAGGCCAGACCCGGCCGGCACAGCGGCAGGAACACCCGGAAGAAGTTGGTCCACGGGCTCGCGCCGCAGATCGAGCCGGCCTGCAGAATCATCGGATCGATGGCCTGCATGGTCGCCTGCAACGGCAGCACGATGAACGGAATCATGATGTAGCTCATGCCGATCACTACGCCGGTGAGGTTGTGCACCATTTCCAGCGGCTGATCGATGATGCCCATCGCCATCAAGGCCTTGTTGATCACGCCGGACGCTTGGAGCAGCACCAGCCACGAATAGGTGCGGGCGAGCAGGCTGGTCCACATCGACAGCAGCACGATGTTGAGAATCCAGCGACCCCAGCCGCGCGGCACCAGCGTGATCGCCCAGGCCAGTGGAAAGCCCAGCAGCAGGCTGAACAGCGTTACCAACCCGGCCACCGAAAAGGTGTTGAGCAGCACTCGCGCATAAGCGGAGTTGGCGAACAATTGTTCATAGTTGCCAAGGCCAGGCGTCGGTTCGAGCACGCCGCGCAACAGCAGGCCAATCAACGGCGCGAGAAAAAACAGGCCGATGAACAGCAGCGCCGGTACGAGGTTGCCGGCGCCGCGCCAGCGTTGTTTGAGGGACGGGGCTTGCTGCATCGCAACCGCCTGTGTTCCGTGGGCCGAGCCGGCAGCGCTTTGGGCGCTGCCGGTGGCAGTGGAGGGACGGGACGCGGTGGCCGCCATTTTCATTTGACCAGCCATTCGTTCCACCGTGTCGCGATGGCCTGGCCGTTTTTGGCCCAGTACGCGAAATCAAGAGTGATCTGATCCTTAGCGTAGGCAGTCGGCAGGTTGGGGGCCAGCGTCGAATCCAGACGCTCCACACTGTCGAGGTTGACCGGGGCGTAGGCGGTCAGGTTGGAGAAGTCGGCCTGGCCTTTGGCGCTGCTGGCGCTGGCCAGAAACTTCATCGCCGCGTCCTTGTTTTTCGAGCCCTTTGGAATCACCAGAATGTCGGCCATGACCAGGTTCTGTTTCCAGCTCACGCCAACCGGCGCGCCGTCTTCTTGCAGGGCGTGAATGCGACCGTTCCAGAACTGACCCATGCTCGCTTCACCGGACGCCAGCAGTTGCTGCGACTGCGCGCCGCCGCCCCACCAGACGATGTCTTTCTTGATGGTGTCGAGTTTCTTGAAGGCGCGATCCAGGTCCAGCGGGTAGAGCTTGTCGGCGGCTACGCCATCGGCCAGCAGCGCCAGTTCGAGCACGCCGGGGCTAGGCCATTTGTAGAGGGCGCGTTTGCCCGGGAAGGTCTTGGTGTCGAACAGGGCGCTCCAGTCCTGCGGCTTGTTGGCGCCGAGTTTGCCCTCGTTGTAGCCGAGGACGAAGGAGAAGAAGAACGAGCCGACGCCGTAGTCGCTGACGAAACGCGGGTCGATCTTGTCGCGCTGAATCACTTTGAAATCGAGGGGTTCGAGCAGGCCTTCAGCGGCGGCGCGCAGGGCGAAGTCGGCTTCGACATCGACCACGTCCCATTGCACGTTGCCGCTCTCGACCATGGCTTTGAGTTTGCCGTAGTCGGTCGGGCCGTCCTGCACGACGGTGATGCCGCTGGCCTTGCTGAACGGATCGGCCCAGGCCTGTTTCTGCGCATCCTGGGTGCTTCCGCCCCAGCTGACGAAGTTCACGCTTTCGGCAGCCATTGCAGCCTGGCCGGTGACGCTGAGCAGTCCCGCAAAAAAGATCGCGGTTGCAGCTTTGTTCAACACCATGTTCACGCCCTCATTGTTGTGTTTTTGAGCGGGCTTGCGTTGTTGCCCGCCTGTCGGGAGCAGTAGCTGGACGTTCGTTGAAGCGTCCGGTCTATGGAATATCATATTATGGTATTCCAAACTTTGTGCAAGCACTTTGCCTTACCGGTTATCTGGAGGCTGATGGTTTTTCACTTGAGAAATGTGGAGAAATTTTAGATCCAGCCCCTCACCCCAGCCCTCTCCCATTGGGAGAGGGGGAAAGGGAGCAGATCTTCATGCCGTTCAAAACCGAGCTCGAGTCGGCATTGGAAAGGGAGCCGGTCTTCATGTTGTTCAAAACCGAGCTCAACTTGGTATTGGAAAGGGAGCAGATCTTCATGCTGTTCAAAACCTGAGTTCGACTCGATATTTCAGGTCGGTGTATAGCTACTAAACAACGCGGTAGGCTCCCTCTCCCTTCGGGAGAGGGCTGGGGTGAGGGCAGCTTCATTCGGTAAACGGAATACTCTCTACCACTTCCAGGTCATACCCAGTCAACCCCGCATACTTCAGTGGCGGGCCGAGATGGCGCAATTTTCCAACCCCAAGGTTTTGCAGAATCTGTGCCCCAGTCCCCACCTCGGAATAAATCCGCGATTGCGAGCGACTGAACTGCCGTGGCGGCTGGGTCAATTGCGGCACCCGCTCCAGCAGCGCCTGCGACGACTCGTGATTGGCCAGCACCACCACAACCCCATGCCCCTCAGCCGCGACCCGTTGCAGCGCCGCCCATAGCGTCCAGTTGGTCGGCCCGTTGTACTCGGCGCCGACCAGATCCCGCAGCGGATCGATCACGTGCACGCGCACCAGCGTCGGCTCTTCACGGCGCAGATCGCCCATGACCATCGCCATGTGCACGCCGCCCTCGATGCGATCCTCAAAGGTGATCAAACGGAATGTGCCATGCACCGTCGGCAGCTCGCGTTCGCCAATCCGCTCGACGGTGTGTTCGGTGCTCAGGCGATAATGGATCAGGTCGGCGATGGTGCCGATCTTGATCCCGTGCTTGCGCGCAAACACCTCCAGATCCGGGCGGCGGGCCATGGTGCCGTCGTCGTTCATCACCTCGACGATCACCGAGGCCGGGGTGAAACCGGCCAATCGAGCCAGATCACAACCCGCTTCGGTATGCCTGGCGCGGGTCAGCACGCCACCTTCCTTGGCGCGCAACGGGAAGATGTGGCCCGGCTGCACCAGGTCTTCAGCGCGGGCATTCGGCGCGACAGCGGCGGCAACGGTGCAGGCGCGATCCGCTGCCGAGATACCGGTGGTCACGCCCACCGCCGCTTCGATCGACACGGTAAACGCGGTGCTGAACACGCTGCCATTGGCCGGCACCATTTGCTCCAGGCCCAGACGCTGGCAGTGGGCGTCGGTGAGCGTCAGGCAAATCAGCCCGCGCGCTTCACGGGCCATGAAGCTGATCGCCTCAGGCGTGCAACGGTCGGCGGCCAGCAACAGGTCGCCTTCGTTTTCGCGGTCTTCGTCATCGACCAGCAAAACCATTTTGCCGAGGCGATAATCTTCGATGATTTCTTCAATGCTGTTGAAGGCCATGCTGGACTCTCAGGGTTCGTTGGAAATATATTGGTATACCATAATACAAAATCAACAAAGAGGTCACTATGAAGGCGTACTGGATTGCTCATGTGGATATAGCCGATACCGATCACTACAGCCAATACACCCAGCGCGCGCCGGCAGCCTTCGCCGCGTTTGGCGCGAAGTTTCTGGCAAGAGGCGGGCGCAGCGAGGCGATGGAAGGGCGCGAGACGCCGCAACGCAGCGTAGTGATCGAGTTTGAGAGCTACGAAAAAGCCGTGGCGTGCTACCACTCGGCGGCGTATCAGGAAGCGAAAAGTTATCGCGAAGAATGGGCGAGGGCGGAGATCATCATCGTCGAAGGCATCGCCCCAATTTAAGCAACACCACTTAGTGATCGTTCCCACGCTCCGCGTGGGAATGCCTCTTCGGACGCTCCGCGTTCGGCGTTTCAGGGACGCGGAGCGTCCCGGGCTGCATTCCCACGCGGAGCGTGGGAACGATCATGCTGAATCAGCGGATAAAGTGGATCTTGCCGCTATCATCATTGCCCATGTAAATCCCATACACCCCAGCCTGACGCTCTTCGATATAGCGCTCAAGAATCTGCCGGATCGCCGGGTAATAAATCTGCTCCCACGGAATGTCTTCAGGCGCGAAGAACTTGTAATCCATGGTCTCCGGCCCGTACTGCCCGGTAATCTCCAGCGCGATCGCGCGGAAGATGATGTACACCTCGCTGATCTTCGGCACGCTGAAAATCGAGTACGGCGAGACGATTTCCGCGCGCACGCCGCTTTCTTCCCAGACTTCGCGGACCGCGGCTTGTTCAGTGGTCTCGCCGCTTTCCATGAAACCGGCGGGCAGCGTCCAGGTGCCCGGGCGCGGGGGAATCGCCCGTTGGCACAGCAGGTATTTGCCGTCCTGCTCGATGATGCAGCCGGCAATGATTTTCGGATTGATGTAGTGAATGTAGCCGCAGCCCCGGCACATCAGGCGCTCGTGCGTATCGCCCGGCGGCACCTGCTGACCGAGGTCAGGGCCACCGCATTTCGGGCAAAAGCTCGGGCTGAACATATCAGTGACCTATACGGGGTTCTTTCAGCGCGATGGGCAGGGTCATGGCCGGCGTGCCTTTAACGACAGAGCCGGTCTCTTCCTGCTTGCGCTTGAGATAGTCGAGCGCTACCGCAGCGGCAGCGCGAACGTGATCAACACAGGCCTGATGCGCCACCAGCGGATCGCCGCCCTTGATCGCCTCGACCATTTTTTCCATTTCCTGATTACTCGCGCCGCGACGGTTTTCCTGGGAAACCGAAGTCGCGCGGAGGTAGCTGATGCGCGCCTGCAACTGACGCAACTGAGTGGCCGCGACATGGTTGCCCGAGCCTTCGAGCAGCACGTCGTAGAAGCCTTGCACCGAGTCGATCACCTGTTGCAGTTCGCCGTCCTTGAGCGCCTTGCGGTTCTCGTCGAGGGCTTTTTCCAGGGCTTTGATGTCCTTGGCTTTGGCGCGCAGGGTGAACAGCTGCACGATCAGGCCTTCGAGTACGCAACGCAGTTCGTAGATGTCGACGGCATCGGCGAGGGTGATGATCGCCACGCGCGGGCCTTTGGCATCGGCGAACTCAACCAGACCTTCGGATTCCAGGTGACGCAAGGCTTCACGCACGGAGGTGCGGCTGACACCCAGGCGATCGCATAGATCGCGCTCGACCAGACGATCACCGGGCATGAGCTGGAAATTCATGATCGCGCTACGCAGTTTATCCAGCACGATTTCGCGCAGGGTAACGGGGTTGCGATTGACCTTGAAGCTGTCGTCGAGGGGCTGGCGTTTCATGGGGTCCGCTCTTTCGGTTGGCTGTCCATGCCAGACGGGCATCTAAACAGCCGAGGGGTTAACTGGGGCTTCGGCGTCGGCTTCGGCAAAGGCTTCACGGGCCAGCCGGAAACTGTCCACGGCTGCCGGAACGCCGCAATAAATGCCGACCTGAAGCAGAATTTCGCGTATTTGCTCACGACTCAGGCCGTTACGCAAGGCGCCACGCACATGCAGCTTGAGTTCGTGCGGACGGTTGAGCGCCGAGATCATCGCCAGGTTGATCATGCTGCGCTCCTTGAGCGACAAGCCTTCACGCCCCCAGACATGGCCCCAGCAGTATTCGGTGACCATTTCCTGCAGGGGGCGGGTGAAGTCGTCGGCGTTATCGATCGAGCGCTGCACGTAGGCTTCACCCAATACCTGAGTGCGGATCTTCAGGCCTTTTTCATACTTTTCGTTACTCATCATTCCTCCTCACAATGCAGATCCTCTTGTTGGAATGAACCCTGTGGTGAGGGGATTTATCCCCGACGGGGTGCGAAGCAGCCCCAACACCTGCAACCGCGATTTGCCAGACATACCGCGTGCGATGGTTTTACGGCTGCTTCGCAGCCGGTCGGGGATAAATCCCCTCACCACAATGGGCAGTTCCACAGTGGGATGTGTGTGGATCTATCAGGCCAGGGTCGGCAACGGGCCGAGCTTGCCTTTGTGGTAGATCATCGGTGTCACCGGTTGCTCGGGCAGGATCAGGTTCTTCACCGCGCCAACAATGATCGCGTGATCACCACCATCATATTCCCGCCACAACTCGCACTCGATGATCGCCGTCGCCTTGGCGAGAATCGGATTACCGAGTTCGCTCAAATGCCACTCGATACCGGCGGCCTTATCCTTGCCTTTACCGGCAAACGCATAGGCCTCGGCGGTCTGGTCAGCCGACAGCAAGTGAATCGCAAACTTCTTGCTGTCACGCAGAATCGGATAAGTGTCGGAGGCGTAGTTTGGGCAGAACAGCACCAGCGCCGGGTCGATCGACAGCGCGCTGAACGCACTGGCGGTGATGCCGACGATCCCGCCCTCCGGGTCAACGGTGGTAACCACCGTGACGCCGGACGGGAACGAGCTCATGACGTCTTTGTAAATGCCGGGTTCGATCATTTCGCAGGACTCCTAGCGCATCACAAACGGATCAGGCATCGGCGCCTGAGAAAGGTTGATCCACACCGTTTTCAGTTCGGTGTAGGCCAGCACCGAATCGATGCCGCTTTCGCGTCCATAGCCACTGTTCTTGAAGCCGCCGATCGGTGCCATAGCTGACACCGCGCGGTAAGTGTTGACCCAGATAATCCCCGAACGCACATCGCGAGCGAGGCGATGAGCCCGGCCCAAATCGCGCGTCCAGATGCCAGCTGCAAGGCCGAATTGCGAGTCGTTGGCGATCGCCAGCGCTTCCGCTTCATCTTTAAAGCGGATCACCGAAGCCACCGGGCCAAAGACTTCTTCCTGCATGATCTTCATCGAATTGCTGTCGCATTCGAACAGCGTTGGCTCGTAGAACCAGCCTTCGCCGAGATCGGTCGGACGCTTGCCGCCGGTACGCAAACGCGCGCCCTCGGCGATGGCATCGGCGACCAAACCTTCGACCACCGCCAGTTGCTGCGCGGTGGCCATCGGGCCCATTTCGCTGTTGTCTTCCTGCGGGTTGCCGATGCGAATGCGCTGGGCGCGTTCGACCAGTCGATTGACGAACTCGTCGTAGATCTCGTCCTGCACCAACAGCCGCGAACCGGACACGCAGCTCTGACCGGACGCTGCGTAGATCCCGGCAATCGCGCCGTTGATCGCGCTGTCCAGATCGGCGTCGGCGAAGATGATGTTCGGCGACTTGCCGCCCAGTTCCAGCGACAGCTTGGCGAAGTTCTCGGCGCTGCTGCGCACCACATGCCGCGCTGTCGCCGCGCCGCCGGTGAAGGCGATTTTACGGATCAGCGGATGGCGGGTGAGGGCGGCGCCGGTGCTCGGGCCGTAACCGGTGACGACGTTGACCACACCCGGCGGAATCCCTGCTTCGAGGGCCAGACGCGCCAGTTCCAGAATCGTCGCCGAGGCGTGCTCGGACGGTTTGATCACGATCGTGTTGCCAGCGGCGAGGGCCGGGGCGAGTTTGATCGCGGTCAGATAAAGCGGGCTGTTCCACGGAATGATCGCCGCGACCACACCCATCGCTTCGTGCACGGTGTAGGCGAACAGATCCGGCTTATCCAGCGGCAGCGTGCCGCCTTCGAGCTTGTCGGCAAGGCCGGCGGTGTAGTGGAAAAACTCCGGCAGATAGCTGACCTGGCCACGGGTCTCGCGGATCAGCTTACCGTTGTCGCGGCTTTCCAGCTGCGCCAGTTGTTCTTTATTTTCGGCGATCAAGTCACCGAGACGGCGCAGCAGTTTGCCGCGTGCGGTGGCGGTCAGGCCACGCCACGCCGGGCTGTCGAAGGCAGTCTGTGCCGACTGCACGGCGCGCTCGACGTCCGCCTCATCAGCGTCAGGCAGCTCGGCCCAGGCTTGCGCCGTGGCCGGGTTGAGGCTTTCGAAGGTCTTGCCGGAGAGGGCGTCGACCCATTCTCCGCCGATGCACATCTGGAAGCGTGCGAGTGTCATGCAACGATCCCCTTTATATGGTTTTGTCGGGAGTGTGCGAATTGGAGAAATTCCAGCAGCGTCTGATTGACCAGACGCGGCGACTCTACGGGCATCATATGCCGTTGCTCGGGCAGCACGGCAACCTTTGCACCGGGGATGCGTCGAGCCAGTTGCTCGGCCATTTCCGGGGTCGAACCCGGGTCGAGTTCGCCGGTGGCGATCAGCGTCGGCGCCTGAATGCTGCCCAGGTCGTCAACGCGGTACATGTCTTGGGTGGCGAACAATTCGTAAGTGGTCAGGTAGCCTTGCGGATCATTGCCGGCCAGGGTCTGGCGAATCGCGGCGATCTGCGCCGGATTGGCCGCCTGATATTCGCGGCTGAACCAGCGTGACAGCGCCGCTTCGGCATTGGCGTCCGGGCCATGTTCGGCCGCTTGCGCGGTGCGAGCAATGACGCCGGCACGCTGTTCTTCGCTGCGGTTGAACACGCTGTTCAACACCACCAGGCTTTGCAGGCGCTGCGGATAATGCAAGGCAAAGGCCCGCGCGACCAGACCGCCCATGGAGAAGCCGATCACCGCTGCCTGGGGTAGATTCAGATGATCAAGCAGCTCCAGCAACTGATCGGCGTAACCGAGCAGATTGGTGCCGCTGGCCGGTCGCGGGCTGGCGCCATGCCCGAGCATGTCGTAGGCGATCACCCGGTACTGGCTGGACAGGCCGACAATCTGCCCGCCCCACATTTCTTTATTCAGGCCCACGCCGTGGATCAAAACCACGGGCTGGCCTTGGCCGGTCGCCAGGTAACTGGTGCCAGCCGGGGTGAGTTCAGCGGTGAGCCGAATCATGGAGCGCTCCTGCAATGCCTTTTTATTGTGGTTACTGGGCTTTTTCGGCAGCCAGTTCTTCCAGATCGATGTAGCGGTTGCCAATGCGCGGGTGCAGGCGACCACCGTCGGCGCAGCCCAGCACCACAACGATTTCGTCGGCACGCGGCGCGTCTTCGATCTGCATTTCCAGGGTGATGTAGTGCGAACGCTGACCTTCGTCGTCCTTGTGCATCATCGGGATCTGGATCGAGGTGCCCGGGCCGCCGCGCTTGTTGGTGAAGCTCAAGTAGCTCTTGGCGTTGACGGCTTCACGGTAGTGGTTGCCGAAGCGCAGGGTGTGGATCACGGCGGAGGCGTGTTCGATCTCGCCGTCAGCACCGACCACGGCGGCTTTGCCGTAGGCCTCGATCTTCTCGGCACCGCCGATTATGCCGACCAGACGCTCAACCATCAGCGCACCGAGGTCGGAGCAGTTGGCGCGGATCTGCGGCTTGAGGTCTTCGACGAAACCGTTGCCCACCCAAGGGTTTTTCATCACCACGGCGAGGCCGACCATGGTCACTGGCTTGTCAGTGGCTTTGCCGCCTTCGATGAAGGTTTCTTCGACATAGCTGACGATCTTGCGAATTTCGAAACTCATGAGCTGCTCCGTAGGGGGATTGAGAGTGTCTGTGCGTCTGATGGTATACCATAATACCGATCGTGCAAGTCCCCCTCGCAAGATTCCCCTCATCCATCCGACGAATCCTCCGTCATCACAACGCAAAATTCCTGTAGGAGCCGCGGCACGCTGCGATCTTTTGATCTTTAAAGACCAGGATCAAAAGATCGCAGCCTCGTTTCACTCGTCAGCTCCTACGGGGGGATGCGTTCATTCCGTGCGGTTAACAAAAGATAACGTGGCGCCGATTGTCAGACGTTTCGAAAGCCCGATAGGATGAGCCAGCTTCCGAAGTGGCTCTGGATTGCGGGTTTCAGGACTATGCTCCTGAGCAGCCATCAGCGGAGCACACTTGCGGCGCCCTTGAAGGCCAGATGGCCTAACAATAATAAAGAGGGGAAGGTCTATGAGTCGTTGCCGCCCGCCGGCGTTACGCAACACCGCGTTGCTGGCCACAGCACTGTCCATGCTGGGTCTGGCCACGTTATCGGCACCGGTGATCGCCGCCGAGGCCCCAGCCGACGTGGTCTATGCCACCGAATCCGGCAAAGCCGCGAAAAGCCTGATTCTCGATGTAGTCCACGCCGGAACCCGGCTGGTGGCGGTCGGGGATCGCGGGCACATCCTTTATTCCGATGATCAGGGCAAAACCTGGACCCAGGCCAAGGTGCCGAGCCGGCAACTGCTCACCGCCGTGTATTTTGTCGACGACAAACACGGCTGGGCGGTCGGGCATGACGCACAAGTCCTCGCCAGCGCAGACGGCGGTCTGACCTGGACCAAGCAATTTGAAGACCTCAAACGTGAATCGCCGCTGCTCGATGTCTGGTTCAAGGACGTCAACAGCGGCTTCGCCGTGGGCGCTTATGGTGCGCTGTTGGAAACCACCGACGGCGGCAAGAATTGGCAAGACGTCAGCGATCGCCTCGACAACGAAGACCAGTTCCACCTCAACGCCATCGCGGCGGTGAAGGACGCCGGGCTGTTCATCGTCGGCGAGTCGGGCAGCATGTTCCGCTCCGCCGACGACGGCCAGACCTGGGAAAAACTCGAAGGCCCGTACGAAGGTTCGCTGTTCGGCGTGATCGGCACGGCCCAGCCACAAACCCTGTTGGCCTACGGGTTGCGCGGCAACCTCTACCGCTCTACCGATTTCGGCAGCAGCTGGGAGCAGGTCGAGCTGAAAGCCGCGCGCGGTGCGCTGGAGTTCGGCCTCTCAGGCGCAACCTTGCTGCCGGACGGTTCGATTGTGATCGTCGGCAACGGCGGCTCGGTGATCAGCAGCAGCGACAACGGCGAGACCTTCAGTGTGTTCAACCGTCCGGATCGTATCTCGCTGTCGTCCGTCACCGCTGCCGGCGACGGCAACCTGATTCTGACCGGGCAGGGTGGCCTGCACACGACCCAGCCGAACGGCGCCGAAGTTAATAATAAGAAGGCGGGGCTATGACTTCCTTGATCACTCCTCAGCAGGAAAAGGCGACGTTTCTTGAGCGCCTGATTTTCAACAACCGCCCGGCAGTAATCCTGATCTGTCTGGTGGTGAGCATTTTCCTGTTCTGGCAGGCGACGCTGATCCGGCCGTCGACCAGTTTCGAAAAAATGATCCCGCTCAAGCATCCGTTCATCGAGAAGATGATGGAGCACCGCAACGATCTGGCGAACCTTGGCAACACCGTGCGCATTTCGGTCGAAGCCACCGACGGCGACATCTTCTCCAAGGAATACATGGAGACCCTGCGTCAGATCAACGACGAGGTGTTCTACATTTCCGGCGTCGACCGTTCCGGCCTGAAGTCACTGTGGAGCCCGAGCGTACGCTGGACCGAAGTGACCGAAGAGGGTTTTGCCGGCGGTGAAGTGATCCCGCAGAGCTACAACGGCTCGCAGGACAGCCTCGATCTGCTGCGCAACAACGTGCTCAAGTCCGGCCAGGTCGGGCGTCTGGTGTCCAACGACTTCAAGTCGAGCATCGTCGACATTCCGCTGCTGGAGTCCTATCCGGACCCGCAGGATCAGGGCAAGTTGCTGGCGCTGGACTATCGCCAGTTCTCCCATGAACTCGAAGACAAGATCCGCAACAAGTTCGAAGCGCAAAACCCCAACATCAAGATCCACATCGTCGGTTTCGCCAAGAAAGTCGGCGACTTGATCGACGGTCTGGTGATGGTGGTGCTGTTCTTCGGTATTGCGTTCGTCATCACCCTGATCCTGCTGTTGTGGTTCACCAACTGCGTGCGCAGCACCATCGCGGTGTTGAGCACGACGCTGGTGGCGGTGGTCTGGCAGCTCGGTCTGATGCACTTCTTCGGATTCGGACTTGATCCGTATTCGATGCTGGTGCCGTTCCTGATTTTCGCCATCGGTATTTCCCACGGCGTGCAGAAGATCAACGGTATCGCCCTGCAATCCAGCGAGGCTGACAACGCCTTGACCGCAGCGCGGCGCACCTTCCGGCAACTGTTCCTGCCGGGGATGATCGCAATTCTCGCGGATGCGGTGGGCTTCATCACCCTGCTGATCATCGACATTGGCGTGATCCGTGAGCTGGCCATCGGCGCGTCGATCGGCGTGGCGGTGATCGTGTTCACCAACCTGATCCTGCTGCCGGTGGCGATTTCCTATGTCGGCATCAGCAAGCGTGCGATTGCCAAGAGCAAGAAAGACGCGAACCGCGAACATCCGTTCTGGCGCCTGCTGTCGAACTTCGCCAACCCGAAAGTTGCACGCATTTCGGTGGTGCTGGCGCTGATCGCCTTCGGTGGCGGCCTCTGGTACAGCCAGAACCTGAAAATCGGCGACCTCGACCAGGGCGCACCGGAACTGCGTCCGGACTCGCGCTACAACAAGGACAACAACTTCATCATCAACAACTACTCGACCAGTTCCGACGTGCTGGTGGTGATGGTCAAGACCAAGTCGGAAGGCTGCTCACGCTACGAAGCCATGGCGCCGATCGACGAGTTGATGTGGAAGATGCAGAACACCGAGGGCGTGCAGTCGGCGATCTCGCTGGTGACCGTGTCCAAGCAGATGATCAAGGGCATGAACGAGGGCAACCTGAAGTGGGAAACCCTGTCGCGCAACCCGGACGTGCTGAACAACTCGATTGCTCGTGCCGATGGCCTGTACAACAACAGCTGCTCGTTGGCGCCGGTGCTGGTGTTCCTCAACGATCACAAGGCTGAAACCCTGGATCGTGCCGTTCACGCGGTGCAGGAATTCGCCAAGGACAACAACAAGGACGGTCTGGAATTCATCCTCGCGGCCGGTAACGCCGGGATCGAAGCGGCCACCAACGAAGTCATCAAACAGGCTGAGCTGACCATCCTGATTCTGGTGTACATCTGCGTGGCGGTGATGTGCATGATCACCTTCCGTTCGTGGGCGGCGACCTTGTGCATTGTCCTGCCGCTGGTGCTGACCTCGGTACTCGGCAACGCGCTGATGGCGTTCATGGGCATCGGCGTGAAGGTTGCGACGTTGCCGGTGGTGGCGCTGGGTGTGGGGATTGGTGTCGACTACGGCATCTACATCTACAGCCGCCTGGAAAGTTTCCTGCGTGCCGGCCTGCCGTTGCAGGAAGCCTATTACCAGACGCTGAAATCCACCGGTAAAGCGGTGCTGTTCACCGGTCTGTGCCTGGCGATCGGTGTGTGCACGTGGATCTTCTCGGCGATCAAGTTCCAGGCCGACATGGGCCTGATGCTGACCTTCATGCTGCTGTGGAACATGTTCGGTGCGCTGTGGCTGCTGCCGGCACTGGCGAAGTTCCTGATCAAGCCGGAGAAACTGGCAGGGCAGAAGGGCAATTCGCTGTTTGCGCATTGATCTGAAAGGCTGAAACGACAAAGCCGCAACCTAGGATTGCGGCTTTTTTACATTTTATGATCCACACAAAACCCTGTGGGAGCTGGCTTGCCAGCGATAGCGGACTTATCAGCCAACATCAGTGTTGAATGTTAAGCCCTCATCGCTGGCAAGCCAGCTCCCACAGGTTTTTTTGTGTTCAGGAGAGTTCTGTGCCGAGCACTACGCTGAGTGCACTGCGCGCATCGTCCAGTTGCACCAACGTCGCATGCCGGGCGCCAAGGGCATCGCGATTCTCGATCGCAGTCAGAATTGCTTTGTGCCGAGGCAACGCCAACTCATGCAAATTCGGCCGCTGATTCGAATGCTTCAACGCCTCGGCAATCGCCACAGACAACATATTGCACAGATTCGCCAGCAAATCGTTGTGCGTCGCATCGGCAATCCGGCTATGGAAATCCAGATCCGGCTGCAACAACGCTTCTGGCGTCGGCGCCGCTTCCATGCGCTGATACGCCTCACCAATCGAAGCAATATCAGCCTCGGTCGCATGCTGGGCGGCGAGGGCAGCGGCGGCCGGTTCAATAATGCTGCGCACACTGGTCAACACATTGAAGAATTCATTCTGCGGGCTGCTTTGCATCAGCCAATGCAGTACGTCCGGGTCGAGCATGTGCCATTCGCGGCGTGCCTTGACCACTGTTCCCACACGCGGCCTGGAATACACCAGACCTTTGGCCACCAACACCCGCGTGGCTTCACGCAATACCGGGCGGCTGACCGCGTACTCCTCGCAGAGCAAGGCTTCGGCGGGCAGTTTGTCGTCGGGCTTGAAGCGTCCGGAGACGATCTGCATGCCCAGTTCCTGGACGATGCGCGAGTGCATGCTTTTGCGGTCGGAGGGTTTGCGGTAATCCATGGGGAACGGCGCGATCCTGAGCGATGGAGATGCCGCGCATCATAGCAGGCACCAGACAAACTTGAGGGAGTACACAAAATGATCGTTCCCACGCGGAGCGTGGGAACGATCAACTTCTACAGGGGAATGCATTCCAATGTAGGAGCTGCCGAAGGCTGCGATCTTTTGCTCTTAATGGGAATGGCGCGGCACTTCAGCCCCTCGGCAACCGACCAGGAAGTCAAAGTCACAGCCCTGATCCGCCTGCAGCACATGGTCGATGTACAACTGACGATACCCACCCACCAACAATTGCTGCGGCGGTTGCAAATCTGCCATGCGCGCCGCCAGTTCGGCATCCGGAATATCCAGGTGCAGACGCCCGGTCGCGCAATCCAGCTCGATCCAGTCGCCTTCCTTCACCGTCGCCAAAGGCCCGCCAGCCGCCGCTTCCGGCGCCACGTGCAAGACCACCGTGCCGTACGCGGTGCCGCTCATCCGTGCATCGGAGATACGCACCATGTCCGTCACACCCTGCGCCAACAGCTTTGCCGGTAAACCCATGTTGCCGACTTCGGCCATGCCCGGATAACCCTTCGGCCCGCAGTTCTTCATTACCAGAATCGAATCTTTATCGACGTCCAGCTCCGGATCATTGATCCGCGCCTTGTACATGTCGAAGTTCTCGAACACCACCGCACGGCCGCGATGCTGCATCAGTTCCGGCGTGGCGGCGGACGGCTTGAGCACTGCACCGAGCGGCGCCAGATTGCCGCGCAACACACAAATCCCGCCGTCGGCGCGAATCGGATTATCGAGCGTGCGGATCACTTCGTCTTCGCCATAGATCGGCGCGTCCTTGGTGTTCTCGCCAATGGATTTGCCATTGACGGTCAACGCATTCGGATGAGGAATCAGATTGGCTTCACCGAGACGGCGCAGCACCGCTGGCAAACCACCGGCGTAATAGAACTCCTCCATCAGGAAACGCCCGGACGGTTGCAGGTCGACGATGGTCGGCATGCCGCGCCCCATGCGCGTCCAGTCATCCAGATCCAGCTCGACACCGATGCGCCCGGCGATGGCTTTCAAGTGAATCACCGCGTTGGTCGAACCACCGATGGCCGCGTTAACCCGAATAGCGTTTTCGAAGGCTTCCTTAGTGAGGATCTTCGATAGACGAAGGTCTTCGCGCACCATCTCCACCGCGCGCATGCCGGACATGTGCGCCAACACATAACGTCGCGCATCCACCGCCGGAATCGCCGCGTTGTGCGGCAGCGAAGTGCCGAGTGCTTCAGCCATGCACGCCATGGTCGACGCGGTGCCCATGGTGTTGCAGGTGCCCGCCGAACGCGACATGCCGCCCTCGGCTGCAAGGAAATCGTCGATGGTGATGGTGCCAGCCTTGACCTGTTCGCTGAGCTGCCAGACCACCGTGCCGGAACCAATGTCCTTGCCCTTGTGCTTGCCGTTGAGCATCGGCCCGCCGGTCACGACAATCGCCGGCACATCGCAACTGGCCGCGCCCATCAGCAGCGCCGGGGTGGTTTTGTCGCAACCGGTCAGCAGTACCACGCCGTCAATCGGGTTGCCGCGAATCGCTTCTTCGACGTCCATGCTCGCCAGGTTGCGGGTGAGCATGGCGGTCGGGCGCAGGTTCGATTCGCCGTTGGAGAACACCGGGAATTCCACTGGAAAACCACCGGCCTCGATCACCCCGCGTTTGACGTGCTCCGCGATCTGGCGGAAGTGCGCGTTGCACGGGGTCAGTTCCGACCAGGTGTTGCAGATGCCGATGATCGGCTTGCCGTGGAACTGGTGGTCGGCGATGCCCTGATTCTTCATCCAGCTGCGGTACATGAAGCCGTTCTTGTCGGCCGTGCCAAACCATTGGGCGGAGCGCAGGGTGGGTTTCTTATCAGACATGATCGATTCTCTTATTGTATGACTATAGTGTTCCAGCTACGGCTTAATCTAAGCTCAAAATCCTAGGTTTGGAAGTGTTGTTGGTGAATTAGTATTACTATATAGTCGTTTTCGACGGAGGGATGGCCCTGACGGTTTACCGAGAGAGGCGTCCCCCGAGGTTCTATAAAAACAACAATCGGAGACCGATCTCATGAGCCAGGAACTGCGGCTGATACGGCGCATTACGCTGAAACTGATTCCCTTCCTGATCCTGCTGTACCTGATCGCCTATGTGGATCGCTCCGCCGTTGGCTTCGCCAAGCTGCACATGGGCGCCGACATCGGCATCGGCGATGCGGCTTACGGCCTCGGCGCCGGGCTGTTCTTCATTGGCTACTTCCTCCTCGAAATTCCCAGCAACCTGATGCTCGAACGCTTCGGCGCACGGCGCTGGTTCGCGCGAATCATGATCACCTGGGGCGCCATCACCATCGGCATGGCCTTCGTCCAGGGCCCGCACAGTTTCTACGTGATGCGCTTTCTGCTCGGCGCGGCCGAGGCGGGGTTCTTCCCCGGCGTGCTCTACTACATCACCCAATGGTTCCCGGTGCGCCATCGCGGCAAGATCCTTGGCCTGTTCATCCTTTCGCAACCGATCGCGATGATGATCACCGGCCCGGTGTCCGGCGGTTTGCTCGGCATGGACGGCGTGCTCGGCCTGCACGGCTGGCAGTGGCTGTTCATCGTCATCGGCACCCCGGCGATCCTGCTGACCTGGCCGGTATTGCGCTGGTTGCCGGACGGCCCGCAGCAAGTGAAATGGATGGATCAGGCCGAGAAAGACTGGCTGACCGGCGAGCTGAAAAAAGATCTGCAGGCATACGGCCAGACCCGCCACGGCAACCCGCTGCATGCGCTGAAAGACAAACGCGTGTTGCTGCTGGCGCTGTTTTACCTGCCGGTGACGTTGAGCATTTATGGTTTGGGTTTGTGGTTGCCGACGCTGATCAAGCAGTTCGGTGGCAGTGACCTGGTCACCGGTTTTGTGTCGTCGGTGCCGTATATCTTCGGGATCATCGGTCTGCTGATCGTGCCGCGCAGTTCTGACCGTTTGAATGATCGCTACGGGCATTTGGCGGTGCTGTATGTGCTGGGCGCGATTGGTCTGTTCATGAGCGCTTGGCTGTCGTTGCCGGTGGCGCAACTGGCGGCGCTGTGCCTGGTGGCGTTTGCGCTGTTTTCCTGCACGGCGGTGTTCTGGACCTTGCCGGGGCGGTTCTTTGCCGGTGCGAGTGCGGCGGCGGGGATTGCCTTGATCAATTCGGTGGGCAATCTCGGCGGGTACATCGGGCCGTTCGTGATTGGTGCGTTGAAGGAATACACCGGCAATCTGGCGTCAGGGCTGTACTTCCTCTCGGGGGTGATGGTGTTCGGCTTGATCCTGACCGGCATCGTCTACCGTGTACTGGAACGCAAACACGTCCTGCCGGTTGACCAATTCGCCGCCAGCGCCCGCGGTGCTACCCGTACCTGAAACCCAACCACCAATCACCACTAAACCTGTGGGAGCTGGCTTGCCAGCGATGACGGCGGCACATCCAGCATTGATGTATCAGCCAGATTGCCATCGCTGGCAAGCCAGCTCCCACAGGGTTTTGCAGTGTTTCGAAGTTTTGTAGACAGGAGAGGACATATGCATCTGGTTCAATTCGAATTAAGCAACCGCGAACGCCGCGTCGGCGTGGTCGACAACGGTCTGGTGCGCGAAGTGCAGGACGCCCACACAGTGCGCGATCTGGCCCTGGCCGCGATCGAGGCCGGCAACACCCTTGAGCAGCAAGTGCAAACCTTGGGCCTCGGCATCTGCCACGACTACGCCGAACTGCTGTCGCAACTGCGCATCCTGCCGCCACTCGACCACCCGGATCCTGCGCACATGCTGATCAGCGGCACCGGCCTGACCCATCTGGGCAGCGCTTCGGCGCGCGACAAGATGCACCAGCAAGCCGGCGACGAAGCGACGATGACCGACACCATGCGCATCTTCAAATGGGGCGTGGAGGGCGGCAAACCGGCGGCGGGACAGGCCGGTGTGCAACCGGAATGGTTCTATAAAGGCGATGGCAGCATCGTCGTCCGCCCCGGCCAGCCGTTCCCGGTACCGCCGTTTGCCGAAGACGCCGGCGAGGAGCCAGAAATGGCCGGCCTCTACCTCATCGGCAACGACGGCAAGCCTTATCGACTGGGCTTTGCGGTCGGCAACGAGTTCTCCGATCACATCATGGAGCGCAAGAATTACCTGTACCTCGCGCACTCGAAATTGCGCAGTTGCAGCTATGGCCCGGAACTTCGCACCGGTCAATTGCCTCAACATCTGGCAGGCACCAGTCGCATCCTGCGTGACGGCGAAGTGCTCTGGCAGAACGAGTTTCTCAGTGGCGAGGCGAACATGTGCCACAGCCTCGCTAACCTCGAGTATCACCACTTCAAGTACAGCCAGTTCCTGCGTCCCGGCGACGTGCACATCCACTTCTTCGGCACTGCGACCCTGTCGTTTGCCGATGGCATCCGCACCCAGCCGGGCGACGTCTTCGAAATCAGCCAGGCCGAATTCGGCGCGCCGCTGGTCAACGGCATCGTTCCGGTTCCAGCGGCGTTTGAACCGGACAGCATCGGCACCCTTTAAGGAGATCCCATGACTCAGATTCTCGGTCACAACTACATCGGCGGTCAGCGCAGTGCCGCTGGCGACGTCAAATTGCAATCGGTCGACGCCACCACGGGCGAACAACTGCCGCACGATTTCATTCAGGCCACGGTAGAAGAAGTCGACGCCGCCGCCAAAGCCGCCGCTGCTGCTTATCCGGCCTATCGCAGCCTCAGCGCCGAACGCCGCGCGCAGTTTCTCGACGCGATTGCCGATGAGCTGGACGCGCTGGGTGATGACTTCGTCGCCGTGGTCTGCCGCGAAACCGCGTTGCCGGCCGGTCGTATTCAGGGGGAGCGCGGGCGTACCAGCGGCCAGATGCGCCTGTTCGCCAAAGTCCTGCGCCGGGGCGATTTCTACGGTGCGCGGATCGACCTGCCGTTGCCGGATCGTCAGCCGTTGCCACGCCCGGATCTGCGTCAATACCGCATCGGCCTCGGCCCTGTAGCGGTATTCGGTGCAAGCAACTTTCCATTGGCCTTTTCCACCGCTGGCGGCGACACCGCGTCGGCATTGGCCGCCGGTTGCCCAGTAGTGTTCAAGGCCCACAGCGGCCACATGGCGACAGCAGAACTGGTCGCCGATGCACTGATCCGCGCAGCGGAAAAAACCGCGATGCCGGCGGGCGTGTTCAACATGATCTACGGCGGTGGTGTCGGTGAATGGCTGGTCAAGCACCCGGCGATTCAGGCGGTCGGTTTCACCGGTTCGCTCAAGGGTGGTCGTGCGCTGTGCGACATGGCTGCCGCGCGCCCGCAGCCGATCCCGGTGTTCGCCGAGATGTCGAGCATCAACCCGGTGATCGTTTTGCCGCAGGCACTGGCCGAGCGATCCGAAACCATCGCCCGCGATTTGACCGCCTCGGTGGTGCAAGGCTGCGGTCAGTTCTGTACCAATCCGGGTCTGGTCATCGGGATTCGCTCGCCAGAGTTCAGCGCGTTCGTGCAGCAGGTCGCTGGTTTGATCGGTGATCAACCGGCGCAAACCATGCTCAACGCCGGCACCCTCGGCAGCTACGGCAAAGGCTTGCAGAAGCTGATGGCGCATCCTGGCATCGAGCATCTGGCCGGCAATCCACAGCAAGGCAATCAGGCGCAGCCGCAGTTGTTCAAGGCGGACGCCAGCCTGTTGATCGATGGCGATGAAGTGCTCCAGGAAGAAGTGTTCGGCCCGACCACGGTGATTGTTGAAGTGGCCGACAAAGCTCAACTCAGCGCCGCGCTGCACGGTCTGCATGGGCAACTGACGGCGACGATTATCGGTGAACTGGCGGACTTCGAGCGCTTCGTCGAACTGACGCCGCTGCTGGAACAGAAGGTCGGGCGCATTCTGCTCAACGGCTATCCGACCGGTGTCGAAGTATGCGACTCGATGGTCCACGGCGGGCCATACCCGGCAACGTCAGATGCGCGCGGCACCTCCGTCGGCACGCTGGCCATCGACCGTTTCCTGCGCCCGGTGTGCTTCCAGAACTACCCGGACAGCTTGTTGCCCGAGCCGCTGAAAAACGCCAACCCATTGCGCATCCAGCGCCTGGTCGACGGCAAACCTAGCCGCGAAGCCCTCTGACACCATCCCACAAATCACTGTGGGAAAATCTCCCACAGGTTTTGTGGTGTGGCACAGGTAGTGATTACACAGAAGAACCCTGTGGGAGCTGGCTTGCCAGCGATGTCGGCGGTACATCCAATATAGATGTGGCCGACATATCGCTATCGCTGGCAAGCCAGCTCCCACAGGGTTCTTCAACGTCAATGAGCTATCATTGGCCCTTTCCCCCCTAGAAAGACTGTTTGCCATGACTGCCCAAACCCTTCTCAACGCCCTCGAACACTGCGGTATGGTCGAAATCGACGGCCTGCATGCCTTCGAATTCGCCCTCGACGAAGACGACAACCTGCACATTGAATGCATCGATGGTCGTGCGGCCAAGCATTGGGAATTCACCCCGGCCCAGGTGGCAGCGGCGACGTTTGATGACTCGCTGCAGAGCTGGTTGATCGTCGGCTATTTCAATGAAACCAAAACGATCGGCGAACACCGCCTGGTTTGCCATGGCGATGTCGTCAGCAGCAGCGACGACGAGGATGACACTGATGAAAATGCGTAAATTCTGGCCGCTGTTGATGGCCGGCAGCGTCGGCGCCATGGGCCTGTCCACGGCGTCCGCCGAGAACTTCCAGTTGCTGGTCGGCTCCTACACCGCCGGCACCAGCCAAGGCATCTATCGCATGAACTTCGACAGCGCCACTGGCCAGATCGAGGCCAAGCCGCTGCAAGTGGTCAAGAGCGAAAACCCGTCGTGGCTGACCCTGTCCAAAGACCAGCATCGCCTGTTCGTGGTCAATGAAAACGGCCCGGGCCAGAAAGACCCGGTCGGCCGCGTCAGCAGCTATTCGATCGATCCGAAAACCCACGCCCTGACCCTGATCAATCAAGTGCAGAGCCTAGGCAACGAGCCGACCCATTCGAGCCTCAGCGCTGACGCCAGCCATTTGTTCGTGAGTAACTATTCGGTGATGGAAGATCCGGGTGGAACGCTGGCGGTGTTGCCGGTCGGTGCCGACGGCAAACTCAAACCCGTCGTGCAAATGAGCGCGCACCCGGCGAGTCGGGTCAATCCTGAGCGCCAGGCCTCGAACCACGTGCACTCGACAGTTTCCTCGCCGGACGGTCGCTACGTGTTCTCCAATGACCTGGGCGCGGACAAGGTCTTCATTTACCAATTCGATCCGAAAGCCAACCCGGACTTGCCGCTGACCCCGGCGAAAACCGCCTCGGTCGCCTTGCCGGCCGGCAGCGGCCCGCGTCATCTGCTGTTCAGTGCTGACGGTAAACACGCCTGGCTGAGCATGGAAATGAGCGCGCAGGTTGCGGTGTTCGATTACAACGACGGCGTGCTGACCCAGACGCAACTGGTTGACCTGGCTGCCGGCCAGCCGACCTCGGACAAGGCCGGCGCTGCGCTGCACACCTCGGCGGATGGCAAGTTCCTCTACGTCAGCAACCGTGGCACTGCCAATCAACTGGTGGTGTTCAGCATCGATCCGGCGACCGCCCAGCTCAGAGAGCTGCAAAAGCGTTCGGTGGAAGGTGATCACCCGCGCGAATTCAGCCTTGATCCGAGCGGCAAGTTCTTGCTGATTGCCAACCAGAAGAGCAACCAGATTGTCGTCGTTGAACGCGACAGCAAGACCGGTTTGCTCGGCAAAACCGTGCAAAAACTGCCGATGGACGCCCCTAGCGATCTCAAGTTTCTAGTGCGACAATAAGCCACAGGCCCCGTTTTACGGGGCCTGTCTCTTTGTATTAATCGCGCTGATATCCGGTAATGCTACAAAGCATTTCAAGCGATCAACCCTCGAGCGTTAAGTTTGCTTCACAGCCCAACCGGGCAAGCAAGCCAACCGAACACGAGGGTTACCGCCATGAACTTCAATCTCTTCTCCGTTATCGCCGCTTCCGCCATCTCCGCCACCGTGGTGCTGCCAGCCGGTGCCAACGTTGAAATCGCCAGTAAAAAATCCCACACCCAGAGCTACACCCAAAAATACCTGCAACAGAGCGCCAACTTCTACGCCGCCCTGGATCACAAAATCCAACACTGAACGCCTGCACACAACTCCCCTGTAGGAGCTGCG